>JBDNFJ010000150.1:0-6626 GCA_041689895.1 Gracilimonas sp.
ATAATTATTCCCCCGGTAGAATTAATCATGCAAATATTTGGACGGTTTCAGCTTTTGACAATCAAGATAAATTTGCTTCTTTCTCAAACTATGGGAACCCACCCATTGATTATAGTGGCCCGGGTGTAGATGTTCTTTCTCTTTGGAAAAATGGAGGCACAAATACCATTAGCGGCACCTCCATGGCTGCCCCACATATAGCCGGCTTGCTGCTAACCGTTCCAAATACAATTAGCACGGATGGTTATGTTAGTAACGATCCTGATGGCAATCCTGATCTCATTGCGGTAGCGGATTTGCCGTTAACCGTTTCTGTGGGAGGGCCAACAGTGGTTAATTCGGGTAGCCCAACTGTATTTTCCAGTTCGGTTTCTCACGCCGATGGGCAGGTCAGCTACCAGTGGTATTACCGGGTATCGCCTTCCGGTTCCTGGATTGCCATTAGCGGAGCCACGGCTGCCAGTCTATTCCATACCTTTTATAACCCGGGAGGCTATGAGAACCAAGCGGTAAAAGTACAAGCCAGTAGTAATGGCGAGACGGCCTCCGATATCCACTCTGTGGATGTGATAAAAGAATGCCAAGGTTTAAAACTGCAGTCCGCCACCGTCAATAAAATAATACCTTGTCCATAAAAATAGCTTGGCATATTCGGAACTACAAACCAACCATTACAAGCCTCTGGTCCATTTTAGACCGGAGGCTTTTTATTATTTCTTCTTCTAAAACTATAGCTATTTTGGTTCTATTCTAAATTGTGTGTCTGTCGAAAGAATAAAAAGATACCATTATTATGGCAGTCAGCCCATCCTTATTAAGTAAAAATTCTAAGGAGGCTTCAAATGCTTCCACTTTATTTTCACCTATTTCTGCCGAGGCTCTAAGCTTAATTACGTGCAAGATTGAGTTGCAGACAGCAATATTGTTGGCATAAAAGCAGAATTTCCCTAAGGCAAGGAATAATATTTACGAATAATCCATTCTGTTACTAAAAATAGGAGAACGATAATAAACCAATATACAAAGCGAACGGGGAAGGTGTAATTCTCTACGGTTTCAATCCGAGCCTCTAATACGTGGGCGCTTTTTAAGCTATCCCAAAGTGTGTGGGCATTTTCATACGTGAAAAAAGCACCACCCGAATTTTCTGCGATGGAGGTAAGTAATTCATCATTCCGAGTGGTATTGGTTAACTCTGAGCTGGAATTAGATACCAAGAACTCGCCCTGCTGAGTCTCTAATTCCCGCTCGCCTTTACGCGCTGTGGCAGTGTAGGAATAAAGTCCTTCGGAAAGACGGGGAAGATCCAATCTATAGTTACCATTACCGGTATTATCCATGTTAAAGGTTCTGCCCGTTCCATCATCGTTATGTAATTGTATTTCTATAATACCTTCATTTTCGGGATCGCCACGCTCGTTAATTAAACTGGCGTTTATGATAGGCTTTTCGGCACTGCTGAACGTTTGCTTAGAAGGGGATACTCTAAGTTTTCGGTTATCAGGATCGCTGGAGGTCCATGAAATCAGATTTGAAAGTAAAGTTGTGGCAAATTCTCGATGATTTGGATTGGTACTTTGTAACATCCTAAACCAGCCCCACGGTAGCACGTGAGCCCTTCGGATATTTCCTTGTTCTAACACGGCCATTGCGGGGAAATCCGTTTCAATCCCATCAAAGTTGATGGCGTACAACGTAGTGGACTGCGGTTTGCTAAGTGCACTTCGAAGAGGAGATAGTAGTGGTGGTGCTTCTGAGTAATTTATATCAGGCACTTCTAAAATAGGTTGCTCATCAGAGGATAAAAGGGGAGAGAGGGTGATTTTAGAAACCCGAGTAGATTGTGCCTTTATAAGAGCCAACAAATCATATTCCTTAAATTGCTGGTTGGGAGCGGCACTTTCTTCAAACAGAATAGAAGGCGCGGTATTCAGGTCATTTAAAAAAGGAAAGTTTCGATTAGAAGTTGGAATGCCGTGAATAATAATAAGATTGAATTCCTTTTCATCTGGAAGATCTTCCACAAAAGTATCTCCGCCTAACCAGGTAAGCGTGGTGAGTTCATTATTTCGGTCTTGTGAAATCACGTGCCGTATGGCTTTAACATCCGGATGAATCTCAAAAGCAACATCCAGAATTTTTACTTTGCTATCTAATATATTAATGGAAAACAGCTGTTTGTTGTTTTCCTCCGACCATTCCCCAACAATGGGCTTGGTGCGAATCTCAAACTGCTTAAGTCCTTTCTCATTTAGCTCATAATTAAACTGAACCTGTTTTACCTGGTCGTCGGTGTCAAATTCAATCTGCTGCTCTTCAAGTACTTCATCACCGGATAAAAGTGAAACCGTAGTTTGGTTATTCTTGAATCCTGTTGCGGAAATCTCAGCATCCATCACATGTTGGGTATTAGTGTAACCAATGGGATTCGTGAAAACGTTAGAAACAGATATATCTCTAACTTTTGATGTATCACCTAATGCAATGGTATAGAGTGGAATAGAAGAATTAAAGGCGTTTATGGATGGGTTTCTGCCAAACGTAATAATACCATCTGAGAGGATAACCGCAGCCTGCACATCTTCCTTCATCTCCAGAATAGATTTTATTGGATCCGAGAGATTAGTTTGAGATTCAGAAGCCGTCAATGAATCTGGGTGGGTGGGGGCGACCTTTTCACCCATGGAGTAATAATCTATTTTGGCTTCATCAACAGACTGGAAGTTGAGCTCATCCAGTACTTTTTGGTAGGTTTCTAATCCGTTGTATTCTCCCTTTGTAATGCCAATACTTTCCGAATTATCCAAAAATACGGCAATCTTAGGTTTTACTTCAACTTTTTGGGAAGAGTAGAAGTAGGGATTTAGCAGCAATAGAAGAAGGAGCGTAAGCGCGGTTCCTCTTAAAATGATGAGGCCCCAGCGGCTATATAACGGCATGCTATGGAATTTGCGGTACGAAGCCCAAGAAAGCACATAAAAGGCTATAATAAGCAGGGCAACTACGGCAGCGGGTAATACAAATTGGAAGCCTTGAAAATCCACATTAATCCCTCATCTGCTGATTAAGCCTCATCCATAAGCTTATGGATAAGTTTTACGGTGTTGTAGCCTTCTGCCTCAGCCGTATAATTATTCACAATGCGATGGCGCAACACAGGGATAGCCAGCGCTTTGATATCTTCTTCGGTTACATGATATCTGCCTTGTGAAAGCGCCCGAGCCTTTCCACCTAATATCAAATACTGTGAGGCCCGTGGACCGGCTCCCCAGCTCATATATTTATTGATGAAATCCGGGGCCATATCAGTGCCGGGACGGGTTTTTGAAACCAGTTCTACCGCATAATCCAGAACGCTATCGGGAATAGGAACTTCCCGAACCAGTGCTTGCAACTCCTTGATTTTATCTTTAGAAACTAAGGCTTCAATAGTCACATCCTGATAAGCGGTGGTTTGTCTTACAATCTCTTTTTCTTCCTCTAAAGAGGGATAATCAACCCAAATGTGAAACATGAACCGGTCGAGCTGAGCTTCAGGTAAAGGATAGGTTCCTTCTTGTTCGATTGGATTCTGAGTGGCTAAAACAAAGAAGGGAGTATCGAGATCATAGGTTTTGCCACCCGTTGTTACATGATATTCCTGCATGCCTTCGAGCAGGGCGGCTTGGGTTTTGGGCGGTGTTCGGTTGATTTCATCCGCAAGCACAATGTTTGCAAAAACAGGTCCTTTGATAAAAGTAAATTCTTTGCGCCCCGAGCTTTTATCTTCCTCAATTACTTCCGTTCCGGTGATATCACTGGGCATTAGGTCGGGGGTGAACTGTATGCGATTAAAGCTTAGGCTGAGCGATTCGGCCAAGGTTCGAATCAACAACGTTTTAGCTAAACCGGGCACGCCCACCAATACGCAATGTCCTTTAGAAAAAAGGCTGATTAAAAGCAGGTCTATAATATCATCTTGGCCAATAACCACTTTGTGTATTTCTTCTTTTATCTGATGAAATACTTCGTGAAACTCATCAGCAAGCTGCACAGGGTCTTTCACATCCGGAGTGCTCATAAACTTTTCTCCTCGTCAGGGATATCAATTTTATATTCAATAAATACTTCGTCTCTCAGGTCATGCATCCATTTTTGCATGATGCGATATTGCTTTTGCTGTAGAGCGATGTTTTTAATGCGTTCGTAATCTTGTTTGAGGTTCGCGGTATGCTCGGGAATTTGTTTATCAAGACGCACAATACGGTAGGCTTTTTTATTTTGGTTTTGTAAAGAAAATTCTTTGGGTTCAGAAATAACTCCAACTTCATCCATAAGAAGAACAATGCGATACATGGCGGGTTTCAGTCGGTTGAGTGGAATGAGGCGCTCCATGGTTTGTGGGTCAAATATCTTGCCGCCTAAATTGGCTGTGGCTTCGTCTTCACTAAGCTCTCTCGCTAAGTTTCCAAACTCTAACTCTGGATCATTTAGCAGGCTATCGCGAATACTCTTGAGTTTATTGACGGCATATTCATCATCCACCTCATCAGAATCAACGGAAATTAAAATGTGATTGGTTTCAATACGATCTCCAACTCTTTTATTTAGCCGGATTATGTGATACCCAAACTGCGTTTCTACTACCTTTGAGATTCCACCGGGCTTAAGGGCAGATGCAGCAGCGGAATATTCCGATACCAAATCATTCAACGACATCATAGGAAGCAACCCTCCATTTTTACCTGATTCTTTATCATCGCTGTATTTTTCTGCCAGCTCTTCAATCGACTTTCCGTACACCATAATGGAGTCGCGTAGTTGCTTAGCAAACTTATAGGCTTCTTCTTTTGCATTGGCTTTAGCAGGAGGCACAATCACAATTTGTGACAATGCTACTTGTTCTGGGATAGTAGGGAGGGAATCCACCGGAATTTTATGGAAGAACTCATTTACTTCCGGCCGGGTAATTTTGATAGACTGCATTTTTTGCTGCTGTACGCGTGATGACAACATTTGCTCGCGGAAGTCTTCTTTAAAGTCGGCTTTTAACTGAATTAATGACTTCCCAAATGCTTTCTCAAGAGCTTCTTCGCTTCCTGCCTGACGAATAAGCCCTTGAATGCGCTGATCCATTTGTAGAGCTACTTCGTCATCAGAAACGGTAATGGAGTCGATCTCGGCTTTCTCCAGTAGCACATAATTATCAACAGCCGATTGGAGAAAGTTATACCATAGCTCTTTGCTAAACTCTATGGGTTTGCCCGAAACGCGAGCTTGACGCATGTAATCAGCTACGCTTTGATCAATTTCAGATTTGAGAATGATATTATCATTCACGTGGGCAACAATTTCATCGGCTAATTGAGGAGCTTGTTGGGCTTTTGCATTAAAACTAAACAGTAGAGATAGTAAAAAGAGAGGGAGTAAAAACGGGTTATTCTGCATTATTTAATTGATTCAATGAAACAGTATCGCTTACTGCTGTATTCGTTTCGTTTGTAACGTTAAAAATTTTGATTTCGTTATTGGCTTGCCCCTGAAGATAAAGATTCTTTACGTATGTGTTGAATGCTCTTTTACGCTTTTCTAAGGTCAGCCAGTCCTCAATTTGTCCAATCAGCCAATCCAAATCCGGATGGTCACCTTTTGGACGTTCATCCAATAATTGCACAAAATGATACTCGTTACCTGTGTGATAAATGGGCGAAATTTCGGAAGGTCCAATAATTTTCAAATAGCGATTCAACAGGGCAATATCGCCACCGGCCATCGAAATAGGCCAATATCGTTCTGATTCCCGGATTTTGAGTTCAGGATATTTGGAATATTTTTTGGCTACATCTTCCCATGAAATCCCACGCATTAAGTCTCGTTTGGCATTTGTGGCAGCTTGATGGCTCTTGGCCACCAAATGGCGATAGCGGACGTAACGCTCATCGAGTGTAAACTTATCTTTGTTTTGCTGATAGTAGTTTCGTGCTTCCTGCTCGCTGACTTTAATGTCGCCGTCGAATTCACTGATTATATAATCTTGGACGGCTTGCAGCGTAAACTCTTCCTTCATGTGCTGTAGCTTTTTCTGAACGTCAGCACGGCGGTTGAAATTTAGGCGATCAGCTTCCTGCAAAATTAGCTGGCGGCGAATCCAAGTATCCCGATAATTAATATATGCAGTGTTGCTATCTGCCTCAAAAATGTGCATTGGAATTTCAGCCTTTGCTTCCTTTTTTGTCAGACTTTTAGCACCAACCTCGGCCAACACTACCGAAATCTCTTCGGGTTTTTGATTACAGGCCGATAGCAATAGTACAGAAAAGAGAAGCAGACTGAGTGATCTCATATACTGATTACGAGTCTTTATTAAAGGCTTTTTGAAGCTTCTTGGAATACACCTTTATCTTGTATTGTGAATGAAGTTGAGCGATCCATTCCTTTTCACGAGTAGGTTGAAATTCACTCAGCAGACGATTGAAAGCCTCATCAAAAGTCATTTTTCGAGCAGGCAACCATTCTTTCACCCAAAAAACGCCTTGCAGTTTATTGTATTCAAAGGACTCAGAAAAGGTATTCGCTTTCATATCTTTGAGTCGATCGAAAGGCTCTTGAGAATATCCACTGGTACTATCTACGGAAACCCCAATCCG
>JBDNFJ010000151.1:0-4261 GCA_041689895.1 Gracilimonas sp.
CTTTATGTGGAAGTGTAGATGTTGCTTACCGGGGACGATTACTTTCCAATGGCTACAATTTTGACGGAACTGAATCACCCAGAAGTTTCAATTTAGATCAATTGATTCTCGGCTGGCAAATCGGCATCCCACTTATCAAGCCCGGCGGTCGTATAACCTTATATATCCCATCCGTGTATGGATATGGAAGCCGTGGCGCGGGTCAGGATATCCCGCCCAATGCGAATCTCATTTTTGATATCACGCTCTACTCTGTTGATTGATTTGATGGCGCTTTTGTTAAAGCTCAGAGACGAATTTTGACGAAATCAAATTTAACGCCTTTCAATAAGTTCATCCCTCCCAAAATCTTTATAAAGAAAACCTATCAGCGGCTAACCTTTTATTGATTTGGTTGATGCTGCTGGAATGACTTTCTTTGAATAGAAGCAATAAGAAATTTAATGGAGAAAGTATGGCTGATAGTAAAAAAAACACGGATAATAAAGCTTCAACCCACAATGCGAAGAGTGAAGGCAAATGTCCTTTCCCGCATGGTGCCAAAGGAGAAGCAGCAGGCAGTGGCCCTCAAAATCGTGAATGGTGGCCAAATAAATTAAACGTTGATATTCTGCGACAACATTCCAACCTGTCGAACCCTATGGGTGAAAATTTTGACTACGCAGAGGAATTCAAGAAGCTTGACCTGAAAGCTGTTAAGAAAGACCTAACGGAGTTGATGACCGATTCACAGGATTGGTGGCCGGCCGACTATGGCCATTATGGCCCTTTGATGATCCGTATGGCGTGGCATAGTGCAGGAACGTATCGCGTTTCCGATGGGCGTGGTGGAGCAGGCACAGCTAATCAACGTTTTGCACCGGTAAACAGCTGGCCGGATAACGTTTTACTCGATAAAGCACGCCGATTATTATGGCCTGTAAAACAAAAATATGGTGAAAAATTATCCTGGGCCGATCTTCTGATTCTTGCCGGAAACGTAGCGCTGGAATCCATGGGATTCGAAACCTTTGGTTTTGCCGGTGGACGCACGGATGCATGGGAACCGGAAAAAGATATTAATTGGGGCCCAGAAAATGAATGGTTAGCTAATGAACGCCATGATGAAGATGGAAATCTTGAAGGGCGACTTGCTGCCGACCATATGGGTTTGATTTATGTAAATCCTGAAGGACCTAATGGGGAACCGGATCCCAAAAAAGCCGCCTATTTTATACGTCAATCATTTCGGCGTATGGCTATGAATGATGAGGAAACATTAGCTCTTATTGCCGGTGGCCATACCTTTGGAAAAGTTCACGGTGCAGCGGCTGACGAGCATAAAGGACCTGAACCTGAAGCAGCTCCTATTGAAGAACAGGGGCTCGGATGGACCGGATCTTATGGTTCCGGTAAAGCTGGGGATACCGTAGGAAGTGGCCTTGAAGGTGCATGGACAAATAATCCTATTAAATGGGACATGGGCTTTTTCGAGAATCTATTCGGTTACGAATGGGAATTGACTAAGAGCCCGGCCGGTAAATGGCAGTGGGAACCCAAAGACGGAGCCGGCAATGGAACTGTAGTAGATGCGCACGATCCATCAACGAAAAATCCACCTATGATGCTCACTACCGATATCGCTTTGATTGAAGATCCGGAGTACAGAAAGATTTCTGAACGGTTTTATAAAAACCCTGATCAATTTGCCGATGCATTTGCTCGAGCCTGGTTTAAACTGATTCACCGTGATATGGGTCCCAAATCCCGCTATCTCGGTCCTGAGGTTCCTGAAGAAGAGCTGTTATGGCAAGACCCAATTCCTGAGGTTGATCATGAATTGATCGACGAAAAGGATATTTCTAAACTTAAAACAGAGATCATTGCTTCTGACTTAACGATTTCTGAACTGGTTTCAACAGCATGGGCTTCGGCTTCCAGTTTCCGTGGTTCGGATATGCGTGGTGGAGCAAATGGCGGACGCATTCGCCTGGCACCACAAAAAGACTGGGAAGTCAACAACCCTGAACAGCTATCCAAAGTATTGAAAACCCTTGAGGGAATTCAAGCCACATTCAACAAGAAACAATCGGGTGATAAAAAAGTCTCCCTGGCCGACCTCATTGTGTTAGGTGGGTGTGCAGCCATCGAGAAAGCTGCGGAAGAAGCCGGAAGCACTATTAATGTGCCTTTTACTCCGGGTAGAACCGATGCCTCGGCTGAGCAAACCGATGTAGAATCATTTAACTGGATGAAGCCGGAAGCGGATGGGTTCAGAAATTATTACAACCCAAGCCCAAGACAACATTCTACCATCGAAGAGCTGCTAATCGATAAAGCACAACTGCTTACGCTTACGGCTCCCGAAATGACGGTTCTGTTGGGTGGTATGCGCATGCTGGAAGCCAACTATGATGGTTCAAAACATGGGGTGTTTACCGACAAACCGGGAACACTAACGAACGATTTCTTCCTGAACCTGCTCGATATGAGTACCGTCTGGAAAGCAAAATCTGACGATGAAATTATTTTTGAGGGCGGTGACCGTAAAACAGGTGAAGTTAAGTGGACCGGAACCCGAGCCGATCTCATCTTCGGTTCAAATTCAGAACTCCGTGTACTCGCAGAAGTGTATGGCAGTGAAAATTCTCAGGAGAAGTTTATTAACGACTTCGTTAAGGCCTGGAATAAAGTAATGAACCTCGATCGATTTGATCTGAAGTAAACAGGTCTTATTTTTAAATCATTAGAAAAGGCAGTCAGGAAAACCTGGCTGCCTTTTTTGTTTTATATCATCTCACTCCAATTCGGCATCTTCGGCATAAAACTTCATGGCTCGTACAAAGCAGAAGGTGGCTATGAGTCCGCACACCGTAAAAACCAATAGTAGTGCCTTTGAAGGCCCATAAAGTCCGGTAAAGACGTGATCAATCATCCAACCCGTTACTGGGGGGCCGATTCCGAATCCTACCATGCTCACCATAAATAAATAAGCCGCGCCAGCCATTCCACGCATATCCGGCTTCACGAAATATTGAATAAGAGCCGCTGCTACGCCGTTGTAAGAAGATGAAATCACGTTGGCAAATCCAATCAGCAGAAAGGCTGCCATAGCCGACTCCGCCATCAACCCAAAATAATAGAATGGGAGCCCCCCCAAGGCGGCGACAATTCCCATTATAAATCGTTTTTCAGCTCCCCACTTTTTTGCCAACAAATCGGCCAGCCAGCCGGAGAGGTTCACGCTCACCCCTGTTGCAAACATAAACCAGCCGTATTGGGAAATCAAAGAGGGCATCTCAAAAGTGTCATTGAATACGGTTCCTATAAAGGCTAAGATGGTATAGCCGCTGAGGCCCAACAGAGAAAATCCAATCAGGTGATAACGCACCGCTTTTTTGATAAGAATGAATTTTAGTACGTTTAAGAAATTGGCCGCCGATGCACCGGCTTTACTTTTGATGCGGCTCGGCTCTTTAATGAGCAGGAATCCAAGCAGTACTAAAATCAGTCCGGGCCAGCCTACCGATTTCATAGCGGTTCTCCAGTCGTACAGTTCAGCAACGGAGCCACCGATCAAAAAGGAAAGCCCCACGCCTACAAAAATGCCGGAAGCATATACAGAAAATACCCGAGCTCGTTTTTCGGGTGGGAAATAATCGGCCAGTAAGGAATACACGGCCGGACTCAAAGCCGACTGACTCACCCCCACAAAAAAACGGGCTGAGACCAGAAATATAAACGAACTGGCAAAGCCGCTGGCTATAGTCATCAGGCTCCAAATCAACAAACCGGAAAGTATGATTCGTTTTCTGGAAATCCGATCTGCAAACCAGCCCATAAAGATACCACAAATAGCATAAATCAGAGAAAAAGCCGGGCCGTATAGCACTCCAATTTGAGTATTCGAAAAGCCAAGATCATCTCGAATCGCTGTTCCCAAAACCGCCACAATCTGGCGATCTACAAAGCTGGAAATATAAAACAGGGATAATAAAGCCAGCACCAACCAAGCATAGAAACGTGGCGATTTTTCCGAAAGCTTGTTATATATAAATTTCATGGGCGCAAAGATAGCGTACAGAAACATGGGATGGAAAATTTGTTTACTCTTGAATTTAGTCAATAATGAATTCATAGAAATCCATCTCTGAGCAAAATTATTTCAGTCGTTAAAAATCTCACATAATGAATTCAGAATGATTATTTTAAGCCCCTCACTTAGTATGATTCATCTCAAACACTCACTCAATATTACTATGAAAGTTGGAATTTTAGGCGC
>JBDNFJ010000152.1:0-1712 GCA_041689895.1 Gracilimonas sp.
CACAAGCGGTCATTTATTCATTTCTGATTTCACGAATATTATGTTCTCTAACAACTACGGTGATACTTTCACTTCCCTTATCTCTGTTGATAACGAAATCACCGGTCTCTACAAAAAGCCAGATTCCAACCTCCTGTACGTACTCACAAAAAAAGAACTGCTTCAGCTAAATATCGACACTAAAGAAGTAACCACTCTCAAAAAACTCTCCGTTTCCAACGAGGCGGAACCGGCCCAAATCCCAAAGAAAATAACCTTAGAACAAAACTATCCCAATCCGTTTAATCCAAGTACCAAAATTCAATATCGACTGCCAGAAAGCGCCCTCGTTCGACTGGAAATTTTTGACATCACAGGACGAAAAGTAGCTGTTTTGGTTGATGGAGAGCCACAGTCAGTAGGCCCGCATCAGGTTACCTTTGATGCGGGAAATCTGGCTTCGGGTATGTACTTCTATCGCGTGCAATCCGGCGGACAAACCATCACCCAAAAAATGATGCTCCTAAAATGAGAAAATTACTTTTTCTTTTTTTACTATCTGGATTTTGCACCTCTACCTTTGGGCAAAATAAATATTTCCACGAGCTCAAAGGCATGGAAGATTCGGCCGGGGTTACGCATTTGTTCTTCAATATGTATAACAAATATCAGGATGAATATGTTTGTGGCGATAGAATGATAAGCTATATCCAAACAGATGATAACATTCACCATTTTAGCACTTCTACCGGCTCCGATTCTGTTTTATTTGAGCAATACAACACCGAATATTGCGGTGGATACAATCACCAACGAATTTTCGATTATACGTTTTACGATCAAAATCCTGGGAAGTGGTTGAAGGGAGGAGTCTATAATTCTAAGTACGCCATCCAAGATTATGCTGGAAACAGCATCGGATTCTTTCTACCCGTAATGTTGAATAAAGCACAAAAATCGGCACACCAAGAGTATGTCCCTGAAGGGCTTTTTCTCACTTTAAACCAAGATTCCCTCTTTATTCAAACAGAAAATAACGCGGGCACATTACGCTTTCCAGGAAATGGAGCAGACTGGCCTTCGTTTAATGGATTCAATGCTTATGGAGCTTATACCGATTCAGTGGCCATAAATTGGGATATCATTGCGCAACATCCGGCGTACGACTCTCTCTATTTTGCACGAGATGAAAATCATCATTTATTTAGAACAGAATCGGGTTACCCGAATTTTGCCGAAGTGGACACCCATCAATACTCTCGAAATTTGGTATTTAATGCCGATAGCACGCACCTATATTCGCTAACAAATGAAGGAGTATTAAGATCCGGCGAAATTGGCGCAGAAAATTCTTGGGAATTCATTCCTATTAATTTTACCACCAACGCTTCTAACTATCTCACCATCGACCATCAAGCGGCGGGACATTTGTTTATTTCAGATTCTACGAATATCCTTTATTCTGAGAACTTTGGAGATTCATTTTCACCTTTAACTTCTATGGAGAATGAGGTCGCCGGCCTCTACAAAAAACCCGGCACCAACTCACTTTATGTACTCACAAGAGGAATTATGGGAAGTGAATACCAAAACAAATGCAACCACATCGCTTAAAAAGCTGCCGGTTTCTAATGAGGTGGAGCCGGTGCGCATTCCTAAGCAAATCACCCTCCAGCAAAACTATCCCAACCCGTTTAATCCAAGTACTGTAATCAGCTATCAGCTATCAGCTA
>JBDNFJ010000153.1:0-9106 GCA_041689895.1 Gracilimonas sp.
ATTTTCATGTACGTTAAAAAGTTGCGTGTCGCAAAAGCCTTGATGAAAAGCGAACAGTGCCAAACAACGGGCGCCATTGCCACACATGCCGGCATCACTTCCATCGGCATTCCGATAAACCATGGTGAAGTCAACATCCTTTTTTTCCGGAAGCTGAAGGATTAAGAGTCCATCGGCACCAATACCGAATTTCCGATCACAAATTTCGGGGGTAGAAGCAATAATTTTTTCCAGGCTCAAGCCCTTGGCACGATTGTCGAGCACCACAAAGTCGTTGCCGGCGCCTTCCATTTTATGAAATGTAATATCTTGCATATGCTTTTTTGATACGTTTTATAATCTTAAAGATAACAATAGATTTGGGATTCTACGTGCGCAAATCTTGCTACCCAAACGG
The DNA here is from genome assembly GCA_041689895.1 of Gracilimonas sp. Taxonomy (GTDB): domain Bacteria; phylum Bacteroidota; class Rhodothermia; order Balneolales; family Balneolaceae; genus Gracilimonas. The sequence goes on from JBDNFJ010000153.1 coordinate 398, forward strand.
ATTGTTTCTTTACAGTGATTTTGGTCCGATAGGTTTCATTATTCCACAAATGCGGGAATATGTTTCCAGCTTTCATTGTCGGATATAGGAGGCTCTAATCCACGCATTAAAGTAGAAAAACGAAGAGCAAGCACGATAAACATCAGTTTCACATTTACATTTCGGCGTATAGCAGGACGAAATTCATCCAAGTGAATAATCATTTCTTCCAATCGGGCTTCACCCAGCGCCTTCACAAATTTCTGGATAGAATCCAGCTGATCGATATTGGTAATGAAGTTTTTGTTACCGGTTTCACGAAATATCATCAAATCGTGAATGTACATTTCAATTAGATTGGTTAGAGAAATAAGCCCCTCGATATTATTGGAGCTTTGCCAATCCTGAACCAGCTTTGAAAGCCCAACGGCATCTTGACTAAATGCCATTCTCAAATAATCTACCACCGATTTTCGATTTTCTTTGAGCTTCGCAATGTCATAGAAACGAGTCATGGCATAGTTTCCGTTAGAAATGCGCGCTAAATAAGCGGCATCGTCAGGCTGTAATCCATCCAGTTCTATAAGGCCTTGTTCCACTTCCTTATTTTTGAGCGTACCTAAAGGAATATGCTGGCAGCGCGATGTGATGGTAGGGAGGAGGCGCTCATAAGCTTCAGTCGTCAGAATAAACATCAATCGATCGGAAGGTTCTTCTAAAAGTTTTAAAAAGGAATTGGCTGCTTCCTTACGCATGGTATCAATTTGCGTGATGATAACGACAATCCGATTTCCTTCGTTAGGTTTCAGCTTGGCTATGGGGCGGATATCGTCCTTAAAGTATTTAACAAAATAAAAAGCTTGCCGATTTTTTGAGGATTCTTCACTCAGAGAGGGACGTTCCGGAAAGCCAATGATTTCGTAGGGATCGTTTGATAACAGCTCCAGACGATCTCTAAGTTCTCCAATTTTTGAAGTCGTAGGCCTTGGAATGAACACGTGAATATCCGGATGAGTAAACCAAGAGGACTTTTTAGAGGATTTTTGAGTTCCAAGATCGCTCAGGTTATCAATTCCATTAATGGCTTCAGCCAAAGCAAGAGCAAAAGCGGTTTTCCCCACGCCCGAGGGGCCGGATATCAAATAAGCATGATTTAACCGATTGGATGAAAGAATGCGCTCAACCTGCTCTTTAGCTCGCTTCTGACCAATAATTCGTCGATTGCCAAATTTAATATTCATGTATTATTTTTTTGATAGATGATGCTGAGCCAGCTGTCATTCTAAATTCTAATTCTCGAATGTTTTATGGAAATGATTGTTCTTAAAGATGACTTTTCAGGCTAATTATTTTCAAACTTAAAGACATCAGAAGGAATTAACTGATTCGTTAACGGTCCCAACTACTCTTCCCAAATGTAATCGAATAGTAAAATCCCTGCGGTAATAGTTACTCCCACAAATCCGCATAAAGCGGCAACGTTATTCATAGAGCCGTCGCCGCCACTTACAAAAGCTGTTTTACTTAAATCTGCAAGCAAAAGTATCAGTGGCATAAATAGCGGAATGCTCAACACGGAGAATATAGCTCCTTTACGATCCGCTTGTGAAACAACGGCGGCCGTCATAGTTGCAACGCTGGAAAGTCCTGCTGTGCCGATAAATAACATGGTTAAGAACGCCGGCCAGGAATAAATGGTCAGGTTCATTAAAAATATATATCCCGCAAAAGTTGCCGTATTAATAAACAGCGTGAACAAATAGTTATAGAGCAGTTTCCCGGAATAAACGGTAGTGCCCTCAGCGTAAATACGCAACAAATCGAAGGTTTTTTTATCCGTTTCGGAAATGAAGCTACGGCTTAGCGCAGAAAGCGCTGCAAAAAGTATGATAATCCAAACTAATCCCGACTTCGGGCCCGGCTCCAGCTGATCAGCTCTCAGGGTAAAAAGTACCAGCAACATAGCGGCCGCAACAAAAGCCAGAACCATGTTAAATGCGAAACGAGTTCGCATTTCGATCTGCAAATCTTTCTTAAGAATAGTACATGTGCTGGTAATCCACTGCATGGCCAAGTTTAAGGATTTTGGGTGGTTATTGCAGAATATATAAGCGTCTATTTATCGTCTAATTGCTCCAGCGCCAGCTCAATAGCTCGGCTTAACTGTGGGTCATTTCCCGTGAGGCGGTCTTTGAAGGTATTATCTACCTTAACATCTGGTTCAACGCCCGTTCGTTCTAAGTTCTGTTCTTTGCCCAGCGTATAAACTCCCCAGGCTGGAAGCCGATAGAAAGAGCCATCAACGAGGCTTTTGCCGGAAGTAAAAATGATCCATCGGTAGGTCGCAGTTCCTACAACCGTTCCTAAATTAAGGGCTTTAAAGCCAGCGGCCGTCACTTCTGCATCACTCAACGATTGCTCATTAATCAGCAGAATAATGGGTTTGGAGGCGGGTGCAAAGTTAGGCTGTGGTGCAAAATCACCATCGCGATATTTCCACTTCAGGTAAGGTTTTTGGGAAAGAAATTGAAGCACATCATCGTGCACATTTCCGCCGGTGTTATAGCGGAGGTCAAAAATAAGAGCATCACGGTGGTAAGTCTCTGAAGTCATTTCAATTAAGAAATTTTCCAGCTCGCCGCCCGACATATTTTTCATGTGCACATACGCCACTCGCTTGTTGGTTTTGGTGTCCACCATTTCCTGATTTCCATCCACCCATTCGTCATATAATTCGTTTCGGGTTGAGAAGTAAGAATCGGGATGAAGCTTGGTTGTGAAGGTGTTTTTCCCCCGCCGGAATGTGAGGGAAATTTCTTCTGGAGAAGAAGGACGGTTGAAATAAGATTCACGGTTATTTTGCGGATCTACGTTCTTTCCGTCAACGGCGATAAGAACATCGCCCGACTGAATATTTTTTTCAGCCACATCGGCGGCACCAGCTTTAACAACGGAAGCAACTTTGTAAGGATTTTCATCACTAAAAATAAGTCCAGGAGAAATGGAAATGGTTCTATAAAACTCTTTACTATCTGCTCCAAAGGTGGTGAAACCCATGTGGGAAGAGTTTAGCTCGCCAAGCATATCATTCATCATCTGGCTGAAATCATTTCGATTTGTTACCGAGGGCAAGTACGTTTTATAGCGATCACGAATGGCTTCCCAATCAATACCATGAAAGGTTTCGTTGTAGAAATTCTCTTCCAGATTAGCCCATAATTCATCAAACATTTGATTGAACTCGGCTCGTAAATTACGCTCGAACTCGAAGTTAGTTTCTATTTTTGTGGCCTTGGCTTTTCCTAGATCCAGCTCGTAAATAGACCCTTTACTCAATCCGTACAAAGTGCCGTCAACAGAGGTAATTCCCCAAGTGCTGCCCACACCTTCCATTTTTTTGGTTTCAGGCTTTTCAAAAGGTTGGAGCGTGGTTACATAAAGTCCGTAATCACCGTCCTGATGATTGCTTTGATACAGTACCTGCGTTTTATCTCCGTCTTTCACAACAAACGGATTTTCCTGCGAACCGAAGGTTTCTCCAATCGTTTCAAGGCGCTGCATCAGTCCCTGCGTGTTTATGTTGATGGTGATTTCTTCGTCCTTTTCTTCTTTATTTTTATCCTTCTTTTCCGCTTTATCTTCAGGTTCTTCTTTGAAGAGCTCTTCCATCTGATCTGATTTATACGGCTTCTCAAACTGATCGAGCGCCATTCGATATAAATCCGTTTCTCCACCACCACGAGGATAAGAAGGGTTGGTTCGGGATGAAGCAAAGTAAATATATGTACCATCCGGTGACCAAAACGGGCTCGATTCCGTGATACCCGTATTAGTTAAATTCAGGGTTTCTCCGGATGAAATGTGATAGGTAAAGATGTCGAGCTCAAAATCTCTTCGGGCAGTATAAAGCACGTATTTATCATTAGGAGAAAAGCGTGGCTTCTCGTTTTGAAATCCCCAGAATTCATCTTCCTGAATGGTTTTGCTCTTGAGTGTTTTTAAATCAATGAGTTTGAGTTGGCTTCTACCGGAAAGATAAACTCCCTGAGTTTGATTTGAATTTAATTCCAAATCCCGGTTGTTGTGAGGATCGTTGGTGATTTGCTTCTCGCTTTCAGCATCATCTGCTGCTATAGTGTACCAGTTTTGATAGCCATCTTTAGTTTGATTGAAAATGAGCGTGCGGTTGTCGTTCAGCCATTTAACTTCTAAAACGCGACCGAGCGCGGCTGTTTCAAGCTGTCGAATAAACTTCCCTTTTATATCTCCCACAAACAATTCACCCCGAGAAGAAAAGGCTATTTTCTTTTTATCCGGCGATACATCAAAATCAGTAATGGTATTATTTATATCAAAACCTTGGGCTTTGGCCAGCGTGCTATTCTTGAAAATTGAAATAGGCACTTTGCGGCTTTTGCCGGAATCTACATCGTAACTAAATATCTGATATTCCTTCTCAAAAACAATGATTTTCCCATTGGCGCTTACTTTTGGTGTTACCACCGATGTGTTGAAAGAGGTGAGTTGTTTCACAGAATGCGCACCCGTGAGTTTATATACGTTGTATTCGCCATTAAATTCATCCGATACAAAATATATATTTCCACTCTGATCAATGGTGGGCGACATATCCTTGCCTTCCCAATAGGTGTGCTTGGTAAAGGTTTTAGTTTCTGTATTATAAGATTTGATATCGGGATTAAACGGTCCTCGGTATCTCTTGCGCTGAGGAAATAAGAAGCTTTCCCAAGATTCATTAAAGAAGTAGGTTTTATCTGTAGGATGCACAACCAGATTATGGATGGTGTTGTGATAATGGCCAAATAGCCGTGTGGGCGTTCCACCATCAACCTGAACTTTATAAACGCTGGCACGATTGTATCGGTCGGATCGGAAATAAATAGTGTTAGAATCCCAGCTCCATGATTCCACCTGATCTCCCGATTGGTGAAAAGTTAACTGTCGGATAGCTCCACCCGAAAGCGGCATTACATAAACGTCCTCATTCCCATACTGGGCGGAAGTAAAAGCCAGCCATTTCCCATCGGGTGAAATAGCAGGGGAGGATTCTTCACCGTCCATTGCTGTAAGCCGTACAGCTGTTCCACCGATCGCATCTACTTTCCAGAGGTCGCTCTCGTAGGCGAACACAATAGTTTTTGCATCTGGAGAGATAGCAGGTTGGGTGGCAAAACGGAGATCCTGTGCGGTTCCGCTTGAAGTGCCAAAAAATGTGATAAGAAAAATGGGAAGTAAGAGCTGAATGGAGTATTTCACTGGTTAAATCCTTATTTGAGGTTAGGGAAAGAGTAAAGAAACAGAGTTTAAAAAGCTAAGATTTAGATGTTAATGCATTTAAAATATGTATAACGACCAAGCAGAAAGAGTGGATGCACTTTGGATGTTGATAAAAAGTTCAATTAATCTTTGATTGATTGTCGGTTGGGTGCCTATATTCGAGCGCTGTCAAACATATCATATTGTTTAGGATTATTGAATGAATTTATTCTCGTTGTTAGATCAATTCACGGTGTTACCCAACTTTGCGGTTGGCTCAAAAAAAGAACTTATTAATGCGCTGATAGATGCGATAGGAAAAAAGCTGGACGATGCTGAACAGCTCGAAGAAGTTAGAAAAGCTGTCTTTGAGCGTGAAAAGATTATGTCGACCGGAGTTGGCAAAGGATTGGCCATTCCTCATGCAAAAACAACAGCTGTTGGCCATAATCTCGCCGCTTTCGCGCTTTTAAAAGAACCACTCGATTTCGATTCCATTGATGACGAGCCGGTACGTTTAGTGTTTCTGCTGGTGGGCCCGCAAGCAGATAACAGCCAGCACATTAAATTACTCAGCCGCATTTCAAGATTAATGAATAGCGGTTCTTTCCGAGAAAAAATACTGAGCTGTACTACCGCTCAAGAGCTTTTGGATGCTTTTAAAGATGAAGAAGAAAAATACTTTGTTAGTTAGATGAAAATTTTATCTCGCACCCTGGCTTTACTGATTGTAGTACTAATAGCGCAGGTTTCGGTGGCGCAAACGCTGAATTCCATCATAAAAGAAGCTCCCAATCAGGAAGCGTTCTGGTCAGTTTCTGTCCGTAATCAAGAAGGGGAAGTAGTAGAAAGTGTAAACTCCGAAAAGGTGATAGCACCTGCTTCTAATCAGAAATTACTGACAACGGCCGCCGTTCTGGATCATTTTGGAAGTGATTTTCGCTATCAAACTTCTATTTTTGGAGAAGGCGCATTGCACGATAGCACTTGGTCTGGAAATCTCATTATAAAAGGAAGCGGAGACCCTACTATTAGTGGCTTGCTTTACGATGGCGACCGTTATTATGTATTTCGAGAATTTCTAAATCAGTTAAAGAAAAAGGGAATTAATACGATTTCAGGTGATTTGATTGCCGATATCAGTTACTTTGATGGGGATGTGTATCCCGCAGGGTGGGGCTGGTACGACATGTCGTTTTACTATAGCGTAGAAATTAGCCCGCTTTCCTTCAACAATAATACCGTTGATTTGGAAGTATTTGCAGATGGTGAGATTGGAGACACTCCACGCATTAACTGGTTTCCGGACAGTACAAACTATGTGCAATTCATAAATAAGCAGGTAATCACGCATCCTTTCTTAAAATATGATGAGTATTACCGCCGGGAAATGGGAGGGAATCGCATTGTTCTGGGCAGCAGTTTACCTCAAGGTTATTACGAAACGGAAGCTCTTTCAGTGAACGATCCCGCTCGCTACTTTTTACACTCATTCAGGCATTATCTTGCTGCCAATGGGATTTTGGTACAAGGTGAAATTAAGGTTTCGGATGAAGCCATAAATTATGATTCAACCACTGTGTTGGCTACACATCAGTCAAAGCCAATGTCAGATATTGTTAAGCGCATTAATAAAGAGAGCGACAATTTTTATGCTGAAATGATAGTAAAAACGCTATCAGCAGATGTTAGCAAACAGCCTGGCTCATTTGAAGATGGGGTACTGCAAGTGCGTACTTTCTTGGCAGATATGGGCGTTGATACGAGCTATGTGCAGATGTACGATGGCTCAGGTTTGGCCGACGGGAATTTCAACAAAACAGCAAATTTCACGAAGCTGTTACACAGCATGAAATCTCATGTGGAGTACCAAGCGTTCCGTAATAGTTACCCTATTGCAGCAGTAGATGGTTCATTGAGGTACCGAATGAAAGATTCGCCTTTGGCTAAAAATCTTTTAGGTAAAACAGGCTATGTAACGGGCGTGAGGACAATAAGCGGTTATTTAACCACAAAATTGGGTAAGGAATTTACTGTAAGTATAGCAACCAATCATTTTATTTCAGGTAAAGTACGTCCTATTGACCATGTTCATGAACAGATTTTGGAGTATCTGTATGATAAATATTGATTAGCTTCTCGTATGCCCGAAAAGAAAGCACATATCTTAGTTACGGATGATGAGAAAGCCATTCGGAATACGCTGGAGGAAATTCTTCAGTATGAGAACTACGATGTTTCAACGATGGAAAGTGGAACGCGCGCGCTTGAGTTTATAGAAGAGCACGATATTGATTTGATGTTTCTGGACATCAAAATGCAGGGGATAGACGGACTCGAAACGCTCAAAAAACTTCGAGAAAACGGCCACGAGTTTCCGGTAATCATGATTTCAGGTCATGGTACCATAGAGATTGCGGTTGAAGCTACCAAAATGGGAGCCTACGATTTTCTCGAAAAACCACCTGATTTGAATAGATTGCTCATCTCGGTTCGGAACGCCCTTTCCCAGCAAAACCTGACCAAGGAATTCAAGCAGATTAAAAAGAAACTGCCGAAGGTTCCAGAGATTATTGGGAAAAGTAAAGCCATTTCAAAGATTATAAATTTAATTGCAAAAGTAGCTCCTTCACAATCCAGAGTACTGATTACGGGCGAAAACGGTACAGGAAAAGAGTTGGTGGCAAAATGGATTCATGAGAAAAGTGGGCGAAGTTCCGGCCCTTTTGTTGAAGTAAACTGTGCCGCCATTCCTGCTGAATTGTTAGAAAGTGAATTATTTGGTCACGAAAAAGGAGCTTTTACGGGAGCCTCCGACCAACGCATTGGAAAGTTTGAACAAGCCGATGGCGGAACGCTTTTTCTGGATGAAATTGGAGATATGAGCCTGGAAGCGCAGGCAAAAGTCCTAAGGGCGCTACAGGAAATAAGGGCGCTACAGGAAAGCACTATTACACGCGTTGGAGGTAATAATTCCATTTCGGTAGATGTACGAATTTTGGCTGCTACCAATAAAAATCTCGAAGAAGAGATTCAGGACGGAAACTTCAGAGAAGATTTGTTTCATCGAATCAGCGTCATTCCCATCAAGGTGCCACCATTGCGAGATCGAAAAGAGGATATTCCACTGATAGCCGAAGCCTGCCTGAAAAACTTGAAGGAAAAAGACATCAGTTTTTCCTCCATTAGCTTTTCCGCAGAAGGCTTAAAAGCTCTTCAGGAGAAAGAATGGAGTGGAAATGTACGAGAATTACAAAACGCTGTGGAGCGATTAGGAATTCTGGCTCCCGAGGATGAGATCACTCAAGAAATGGTACATAAGGTGTTGAAATACAGAGAATTAAAGGCAGGAGATATCGGGATTCTGGCCGATGAAATGAAAGATTTCCAGGATTTTAAAGAAACAGCAGAACGCTTTTTTTTGGTGAAGCAGTTGGAAAGAAACGATTGGAA
>JBDNFJ010000154.1:0-5101 GCA_041689895.1 Gracilimonas sp.
CACCCAACGGACGGTAGAGTGGCGAATGTCTTCAGGGTTCCAATCAGGATCTTCTTCGGGAGTAGGAGCTTCTTTAGCAATGATAGCATTTTTGAAACCGGCGGCTTCAAACGCCTCATTCCAATCCTCCACGCCCTGTATTATATAGGGCACGTATTTTTTTGGAGTGGCAGGATCAAGATAATATACGATCGGTTTAACCGGCTCAACCAATTCGCCTCGGGCATAAGCTTCGGGATCTTTAGGCTCCAGTCTCCAACGACGGATGTAGCTTTTTTCAGCGGCTTTCTGCTCGTCAGAACCATAATCTATATGGTTCACCGTAAACCAGCCAACGCGATAATCTTCATAACGCGGACGCATAGGTTCTTTTGGAAGCAACACCATAGATTATTCATGAGCATGGAAAGTGTGGCTGTTTGCTCATCAGAAGGGGGATTTCCCGCATTATACGTAAGCACATGCCGCACTTCGATATTTTTGGGAAAGCTTTTAGCAGATTCAATGTACGTACGAGCTCCATCTAAACGGCGTACCTGATATTGCTTGCGTAGAAAGCCGATGGCTCCGCTTATAGCTTCAATATCTGAGGTAAAGAAATCGGTCATATCAATTACAACAGAGGCCGAATCTTTCCCGATAGCCTTAATAGGAAAAGCAGCCAGAATAGGGGCGAAATTATTGGCCTGAACCGATTTGTAAATAGGGAGACTGTCGGCGGCAACGGCGTTGTAGGATTGCTTACGCAGAAGAATTTGATCACGCTGGCGTTCAAAGGTAATTACCTGTTCTGCAGTTTTTGATCCACCCGAAAAGAAGCCAAAATAATTAGAAGGAACTTTAGCAATGCGACTAACCAACAGCATTTCACGGTTCAGCAAAGAATCCGGGATTTCATAATACAGTTGATCATCTACCCAGTGTACATCAAACAAACCGAGATCTGTTTTAGTCTTATTTGTAATGACCTTAGCATACGGTTTAATACCATCCCGAGAGGAGGAAGTAGGAGTTTTCGAGGTAGTTTTTTGTCCGGAATTTTTGGAGCCGACACATCCTGAAGCGATAAAAAATGTAAGTACACAGATGCTCAGGATTTTAGGTAGAGAATGTTTCATAATCGATTTGAGGTGTATTCGAAAGTAATTTGGGTAAAAGTAGTATAAATGGTTCAAACATTTAGCTGTTTAACATCAAATAACAAAATTTAGAAAGGCAGAAAATTGTATAGAATCCATCTCCTAATATCAAGAAAATTGATTACTTTTTGAATCCCAAAAATAACCGTATAACCAAACGTTTCTATCATGATTATTGGAGTCCCTAAGGAGATTAAAACACACGAGAATCGAGTAGCTATTCAACCCGGTGGTGTGGTAGCACTAAAACGTAACGGTCATGATGTATTGATTGAGCATAATGCCGGAATTGGAAGCGGTTTCAGCAATCAGCTATATATTGATGCCGGGGCAAAAATTATCGATGATGTGGAGGAAGTTTGGAAACGGGCCGAAATGATCATGAAAGTAAAAGAGCCCATTGCCGTTGAATACCCACGCATGCGCGAAGGACAGGTGATATTCGCTTATTTCCACTTTGCAGCCGAAGAAGCCCTCACTAAGGCCGTTATAAAATCTAAATGTATAGCTATTGCATACGAAACGGTTGAAAAATACGACCGCTCTCTGCCTTTACTGGTACCTATGAGTGAAGTAGCAGGGCGTATGGCTGCTCAGGAAGGTGCTATTTATCTGGAAAAACCCAAGGGTGGTTTGGGCGTGCTAATGGGAGGAATTCCCGGTGTGCCTCCGGCTAATGTATTAGTACTTGGTGGCGGAATTGTTGGCGTGAATGCAGCTAAAATTGCTGCAGGTATGGGAGCCAAAACTACCATTATGGATATTAACATGGCTCGCTTACGTTATCTGGATGATGTAATGGCGAAAAATGTAACCACTATGTTCTCCTCAGAAGCAAACATCCGTAAAATGTTACCTACGGTGGATATGATTATTGGTGCCGTGTTGATTCCCGGAGCAAAAGCACCAAACTTAATAACTCGCGATATGCTGAAAGAAATGCGTCCTGGAACCGTACTGGTTGACGTAGCCATTGACCAAGGCGGCTGTTTCGAGACTTCGAAACCAACCACCCACCAAGATCCGGTTTACACGATTGATGGCGTGCTACATTATTCAGTAGCCAATATGCCGGGTGCAGTGCCTTATACTTCCACTATGGGACTAACCAACGTAACGCTTCCATATGCCGTAGAATTGGCAAACAAAGGCTGGAAAAAAGCGCTTAAAGAGAACAATGAGCTGCTGCAGGGCTTAAATATTGCTGATGGAACCATTGTGTATCCATACGTTGCCGAAGCTTTTGGTATGGAATGGAAAGAAGTAAAAGCCGTGCTGATTTAAGTATTTATGAACCCCATTTTTCAAAGCCTGATGAGTAAACTTATCAGGCTTTTTGTTTTTGTGATGGTTGGTATGAAATCAACCAAATCATTTCCTCCCTAAGAATGACTTTTACCCCTTTCCGGATTGCAGATTCCATTAAACCGGTTTATTGGTCGAGCTATTTTATCCAACATTCGTAGAGGCTATTAAACGAAATAGCGATTGAGCGAGTTCTGCTTTTATAGTGCGACGTAATATGGATGCACTTTTAATCTCAATTAAAAAGGCTTAATCATGGCACCTCAAAAACCCGATTTCTCTAATCTGAAAGCGCTTTATATTAATTGCACGCTAAAACGATCTCCCCAAAAGAGCCACACTCGGACACTAATGGATGTTTCAATGCAAATTATGGCAAAAGAAGAAGTGGAGGCAGAATGCATTCGTCTGGTAGATTATGATATCGCTTACGGCGTGTATCCTGACATGACCGAGCATGGTGCCGAAAAAGATGACTGGCCGGACTTGTGGGAAAAAGTACATGCGGCGGATATTCTAATAATAGGAACTCCTATTTGGCTGGGTGAAAAATCATCAGTAGCTACAAAATTAATTGAGCGACTGTATGGCATGAGTGGCCTTCAGAATGAAAAGGGCCAATATATTTTTTATGGAAAGGCCGGCGGATGTATTGTAACAGGTAATGAAGATGGCATTAAGCATTGCTCTATGAGTGTATTATACGCATTGCAACACGTGGGCTATAGCATTCCACCTCAAGCAGATGCCGGGTGGATTGGAGAAGCGGGCCCGGGACTTAGTTATGGAGATAAAGGTGAGAATGAGCCTATTGGATTCAATAATCAATTCACCAATCGAAATGCTACCTTCATGACTTATAATCTACTTCATCTTGCGAGCATGCTTAAATTAAAAAATGGCTATCCGAAATATGGCAATTCCCGTAAAGATTGGGATGATGGCACTCGCTGGAATTTTGAAAATCCGGAGTATCGATAACTTCATTGATGGATAAAGCTTAGCTATAGTATCTTTTACGCAACCAAAAAGCCACGTTTACCAAAATGATAAGCGCCGGCACCTCTATTAAAGGCCCTACTACTCCGGCAAAAGCCTGTCCGCTACTGATACCGAATACAGCTATCGCAACCGCTATAGCTAATTCGAAATTATTACCTGTGGCTGTAAATGCAATAGAAATATTCTTGTCATATTCAGCTCCCAGAACTTTACTAATAAAAAATCCGATCAGAAACATTGAGGCGAAATAGATAATCAAGGGAAGGGCAATCCGGGCTACATCTAACGGGATTTGAACGATCAGCTCACCCTTTAAACTGAACATCACTATAATGGTGAATAATAGGGCAAATAGAGTAATAGGAGAGATAACCGGTATGTATTTATTCTCATACCATTCTTTGCCCTTCAGGTGCACCAGTCCAATTCGGCTGATTATTCCTGCGAGAAAGGGAATGCCCAAATAAATAGCTACGCTTTTTGCTACTGTTGCAATAGAAATATCTATGATTGCTCCATCAAAGCCAAAGAAAGGCGGGAGCCAGGTAATAAAAATCCAGGCATAAAAGCTATAGGCAAATACTTGGAATATGCTATTAAGTGCAACAAGGCCGGCAGCATATTCACTATTTCCGTCCGCCAAATCATTCCAAACCAGTACCATAGCAATACACCGAGCTAAGCCAATGAGGATCAATCCTACCATGTATTCCGGGTAATCACTCAGAAAAATGATACTAAGGGTAAACATAAGTATCGGTCCAACAATCCAGTTAAGAAATAAAGAAATACTGAGTACTTTAACGTTTTGGAATACGGTTGGCAGCAGCCGGTAATTTACTTTAGCCAAAGGGGGATACATCATTAAAATCAGCCCGATAGCAATGGGGATATTGGTAGATCCACTGCTGAATGAGTTAATAAAATGAGCTGAGGAGGGAAAGAAGTAACCGATTCCTACTCCAATAGCCATAGCTGTAAATATCCACAGCGTAAGAAAACGGTTTAAAATACCAAGAGGCTTATGTGCTTTTGTCATTCTTAAATTAGCATGGGTTATCGGTTTCCTGAACTTGCCTAACCATATAAGCCATTTCGGTGGCTATTTGTTGGCATCGTTCATCATAGATGGCTTCTTCCTGCCGAGTATTATCCCATTCTTTGGGATCTCGGTAGGTGATGGGAACCCGCAACTCTGCACCCGGCACCAAAGGACAGTTGGCATCCGCATCCGAGCAGGTTATGATAGCAGCGAAGTTCCGTTGGGGATTTATAGAATCATCAAAAGTTTTGGAGAAGCAGCTAATCGGCATCGCAGAACAATCGTACCTTAGAGTATATTCGGGGTTGCTCCCATCCGGATTGTCTATCATAAATCCGGCCCTTTTTAAAGACGCAACTGCACGAGGATTGAAAGCCGTGGCTTCCGTTCCGCCGGAATAGGCCTCGATGGATTGGATTCCCACATAATGAGCGGCTACAGTCGTCCACACTTGGGCAAAATGACTTCTTAGGCTGTTATGTGTACAAATAAAGACAAGCTTTGCCGGCTTGGAAGCCTCCAGTTTCAACCGAATGAAATGCGCAACCTCCATGAGTTTTTCCTTGCGCTCCTCCCGAATATCTGGAAACAGGATGGTTAAATCATGCAGGTA
>JBDNFJ010000155.1:0-3711 GCA_041689895.1 Gracilimonas sp.
CGTGCAGAAGCCACTTCTTGTATAATTTCTTCCATATTGGATGCTTCAGATAAAACAGCTCCAGTACATGTTGCATCACCTATGGTCCGGAACCGAACCGTCTTAGTAACCAGTTTCTCATCGTCCATGGGTTCCACAAAATCAGTATCTGCCAGCCATACTCCGCGCCGGCTGAATACCTTCCGTTCATGAGCAAAATAAAGTTCCGGTATATCGATGTCTTCTTGTGCTATATACTGCCAAACATCCATTTCCGTCCAGTTACTCAGTGGGAATACTCGAAAGTTCTCGCCTGGGTTTTTACGACCATTGAATAAATTCCACAGTTCGGGCCGCTGATTTTTGGGATCCCATTGGCCGAAAACATCCCGGTGCGAAAAGAACCGTTCCTTGGCACGAGCTTTTTCTTCATCGCGTCGGCCTCCACCCAATGCAGCATCCACCTGATGTTCTTTCAGGGTGTCTAATAAAGTCCGAATCTGAAGCGCATTTCGGCTGGCATCCGGCCCGGTTTCTTCTGCCACCTTTCCCTCATCAATGGACGTTTGAACAGAACCCACAATAAGTTCTACCCCATATTTCTCAACCAGCTTATCTCGAAACTCGATGGTTTCCGGGAAATTATGGCCCGTATCTATATGCATCAAAGGAAAGGGGACTTTACCCGGATAAAAAGCTTTTAGAGCCAAATGAAACATCACAATGGAATCCTTTCCCCCCGAAAAAAGTAGCACCGGCCGCTCAAACTGAGCCGCGACTTCCCGCATGATAAAAATCCCTTCATTTTCTAACTCGTTAAGGTGTGAATGCTTTCTGTGTTCACTCATAGGTTTATATAATCGATATTAATAATGATTTTTCTACTACGTATTCGAAGAAACTATCTTGAGATTTCTTTTCTATAGCTTCTCAGCGTCCATATTCTCACTCAGTCCAAGTATAAAATACGGATTTTTAAATGACTCTTTGTTGTACTCCAATGGCGATGCTTTTTCACCTTCTTCAACAGAATAACGATATACCGCATCTGCCGCAGCCGTATCCCATTCCATGGTAGGACCGAGTCTTGGATACAAATCCGCTTTTCCTTCGGCCACCAGGCAAAACTTCAATGAACTTCCTGAGGGAATTTCTTCATGGACTTCGATATCCATCTTCTTCAGTTTAGCCGCCGTGGTATCATCTCCATGTGAACGACTCACCACGATCTTAGCTTTTCCGGGCGGGGTGAAAGCGGCGTGTTCCAGCTTTTGGGCAAGTTTTCCGTCTTCCTTTTTAAAAGCCCCCAATCCTTCTTCCGCATAATACAGCACATCAAACGCAGGAACATACACGACCCCAAGCACCGGTTTCTTGTTCTTGATCAAGGCTATATTAACCGTGAATTCACCATTCTTCTTAATGAATTCCTTAGTCCCATCTAATGGATCGACCAGCCAGAACTGCTCCCAATTTTTTCTTTCCTCAAATTCCGGAATACCGGATTCTTCAGAAATGATTGGTGTGTCCGGATCCATTTCCTTAAGTGCATCTACTATAAGGTGATGTGCTGCCAAGTCTGCCATAGTGAGCGGGGAATCATCTTCTTTGGTGATTACTTCCACTTCCGTTGCATAAAATTCCAATATTCGTTTCCCAGCTTCCCGTGCTATCTTGATGACTTGATTCAGCATGTACCTTTAGATTGTGCTTTTAGAAACTCCAAATATGAGGTATCAAAGATACGGCTATGATTGCTACAATCAAATTCAAAGGGAGCCCTATTCGGATGAAATCCGTGAATTTATATCCACCCGGTCCATACACCATTAAGTTGGTTTGATACCCTATAGGGGTAGCAAAACTGGAGGAAGCAGCGATAATCATAACCATAGCAAAAGGCATAAAATCTACCCCCATAGAGTGGGCTAAAGATAAAGCGATCGGGAATATAAGCACGGCAGCGGCATTGTTCGTAATCATTTCTGTGAGTATCCAGGTGGCTAAATACGTTAATATTAAAGCTTTCGTTGGATTGCCATTCGAGAAACTTAGCAGGTTAGATGCCACATGTTCCGCTACCCCGGTGTACTGTAAAGCGCTGCCTAAGCCAAGAGCGGAGGCAATGGCAATAAGCACCCGCCAGTCCACACTTTCAAGAGCGGTTGAATATCTAACACACCTTGTAACCAATAAAAGTCCTCCTGCCACAATAGCTGCCTGAAGCATGCTCAAAATGCCGGTGGCGGCCAATGCGACCATCACGAACAGCGAGAGTCCCGCTATCCATGCTTTCTCATACGTTATAGGCGAAGAATCTTCAATAGGACTCACCAAGAAAAAATCATTTGAGTTTTTAAATTTTTGAACAAAATTGGGATGGGCTTCAAGCAGTAATACATCTCCACTTTTTAATAGAATATCTCCAATTTTCTCATTGATACGTTCTCCATTCCTTGATACCGCTAATACAACGGCATCATAACGATCTCTAAAATTTCCTTCCTTAATAGTTCTACCCAGCAGTGGATTGGAACGAGAAACAACGGCCTCTATCATTTTGCGTTCACGTCTTGGAGCATTCAGCTTAAACACCTGATTGGTGGCTGGAATAAGTCCCGTTATCTGCTGCAAATCGATGATGGAGTCAATGATACCGGTAAAAATCAAGCGATCGCTTTCTCTCAGCATTTCAGTGGGACGTACAGCCGGAATAGATCGTTCATCTCGCTGAATCTCAATCAGAAACAAGCCGTGAAGGTTTCTCAAACCGGCGTCTTGAACCGTTCTACCCGCCAGCGAGTTCCCCTTTTCGACGATCATCTCAATCGTATATTCTCGGGGATCTTTGAACGTATCCATGCTTGAATCTCTCACGGGTAATAACTTATCTCCAAATATCATCAGATAGATAAATCCCGCAATGGCACAGGGTATTCCTATTAAGGCAGGTTCAAAGATTCCCAAAGAACGAGTAGTAGCTTCTTCAATTAGCAGCCCATTTAAGATCAAGTTCGTACTGGTTCCTATCAGAGTACAAGTTCCACCTAAAATAGCCGCATAACTTAAGGGGATCAGAATCTTAGATACAGGAATCCGTGAAATACGGGTCCATCGTACCAGTGCCGGGATGAAAGAAGCCACAATGGGTGTATTGTTTAAAAAAGCACTCATAATCATCACGGGACTCATGATTCTAAACTGTGCCTTTTTTACCGTACGTGCATTTCCCATCACCCTTTGAACAATAAACTGTATGGCGCCGCTTTCTTTAAGTCCTGCTGCAATTATATACAGAGCGGCCACAGTTAACATTCCCTCATTAGAAAACCCGGACAATGCCTGATCCGCAGGGATAATTCCAAGAATAAAGATAATGGCCAGTCCGGCAAACAGTACTATATCAACAGAAATTGATGTGCTGATCAATAATACTAAACAGAGTAAAATTACCCCTAAGACGATCCACCCTTCGAATATCATAAACTGTAGATTTTAAATTTCTCCAAATATAGGGCGTAATGTGGAGAGTAGAAATGATTTAGTTAATCGGTTTTGGGGATGGACGGATGACCGTGGACCGTGGACCGGAGGCTACAACTAAAAACTAAACACACAAAACTAAAACGTACGAGGTCTCCCTGTCAGCGATTCCTGGAGATACCGCATCAGCACTCCGCGCTGCTTCGTTTGTGCGGCATGACGGGATTTGTCAGTGCTTTTAGCTATCGC
>JBDNFJ010000156.1:0-1942 GCA_041689895.1 Gracilimonas sp.
ACTTCCGAGCTCTTAAAATGGACGGCTTCAAAAGTAGATAATCTGAGACGCAGAATTGGTATTCAGAAACTGAGTTTTGAGGAAATCAAAAATCAGTACAATGTAAATAAAGAGAAAATGAGCCATATCCCGGCCATCAAACCAACTTCGGGGATTCTGCTATCCGGATTTGGCGTGCGTTATCATCCTATTTTAAAATACAATCGGCGCCACAACGGGCTCGATTTCCGTGCTGACGTTGGCGGTACCGTCTTTTCTACCGGAAATGGGTTCATCAAATATGCGGGACGACGAAGCACGCTTGGCTTAATTGTTATTGTAGATCATGGCTTTGGGTATGAAACTTTATACGCTCACTTATCAGGAATTGCCAGAGGCATTAAGCCTGGAGTTCAAGTAGAACGTGGCCAACAAGTGGCTATGTCTGGCGACACCGGGCTCTCAGAAGGACCCCACCTTCACTACGAAGTACATTACAAAGGCAAGCCAGTAGATCCAATCTACTATCTCTTTGCCGATACCTCTCCGGAAGAGTACGCTATGTTCAAGCAAATATCAGAGACTAATAAGAACTCTCTCGACTAACAGAAGTGCTTACGAAGGGTTCTAACATCTTTTAAAGACTTTTGTGAAAATCTGAAAGGTTTTCCATAGCATCAGTGATTCCTTTTTCTTTATTTACTGTATCTAATAACCGAATCCATAAAACATGAAACGAACTTTAAGTACGCTTTTCTCTATTGTATTTTTTTCTACCTCACTATATGCGCAAACGGTGCTCAGCCCTTCCCAAAAAGACGATGCTAATAAAATAATCAAGACCGCCCTCAATCAAGAAGTTGGTTGGGAACGCCTAACCTATATCGGCGATACCTTTGGGGCGCGCTTAAGTGGCTCGGAGAGTCTTGAGAATACGATAGACTGGGTCGTTGAAACCATGAAAAAAGATGGCTTTAATAAAGTGTGGACGCAACCGGTTATGGTTCCACATTGGGTTCGCGGAGAAGAATCGGCTACGCTTATATCTCCACATAAAGACGATTTGCCCATGCTGGGACTTGGAGGCAGTATTGCTACCCCAAAAGATGGAATTACAGCAGAAGTTATTGTTGTAAAGAGTTTTGATGAACTCGAAAAAGTGAAAGACCAAGCTAAAGGCAAAATTGTACTTTATAATGCCAAATTTACCTCCTACGGGCGTACCGTTCGCTACCGAACCCAGGGTGCCATTGAAGCTGCTAAACTGGGTGCAGTAGCCAGTATTGTCCGAACCGTGGGACCGTTTTCGATGCAGACCCCACATACGGGAGGCATGAGTTATGATGAGAATGTGCCAAAGATTCCTCATGCTGCCATTACCATTGAAGATGCCATGATGCTTCAGCGCTTGTACGACCGTGGTGAGAAGATTGTGATTAATCTCAAAATGTCTGCTAAAACGCTCCCCGATGCAAAGTCTCGAAATATTATCGCTGAAATCAAAGGCTCAGAGCATCCAGAAGAAGTAATAGTTATGGGTGGGCATATTGATTCCTGGGATGTTGGAAAAGGAATGATGGATGATGGCGGCGGAATAGTTGCTTCTTGGGAAGCCTTACGATTAATTAAGGAATTAGGCCTGAAACCAAAACGCACAATTCGTGTAGTGCTGTGGGTAAATGAGGAAAATGGACTTCGTGGCGGAACAGAATATCACCGCTGGGTGAAAGAAGATGAGAAATCGATAGAAAATCATGTTTTGGCTATAGAATCGGATGGGGGTGTTTTTGAACCCATAGGTTTTGGATTTACAGGTAGCGAACGAGCGTTTGATATGCTTACAGAAATTGGAACTACGTTAAATCCTATTGGCTCTGGCAATATTAGTAAAGGTGGCGGCGGAGCTGATATTGGACCATTGATGAGAGATGGCGTTCCCGGAATGGGATTGCAAGTGGATGGC
>JBDNFJ010000157.1:0-4443 GCA_041689895.1 Gracilimonas sp.
AATAAATTTAAGTTACACCGGTGAAGAAAGCTCCGCATGCGGAGTAGGATTCATTGCCAGCAGAAAAGGAGTATATGCGAATGAACATTTGAAAAGCGGACTTCATGCACTATGTTGTGTAGAACACCGCGGAGCCTGTGGCGCAGACGGGGTAACCGGAGACGGCGCCGGTATCATGACTGATATTCCTTTTTCGATGTTTGGTTATAAACAAGATGCGGTAGCCATTGCCACCCTTTTTCTCTCAACCGATGCAATGCTTCAAAGTCGTGGGCTCGATATCTTTGAACGAACGTTTGAGTTTTTTGGATTGAAGATTCTGGAGTATCGCGATGTGCCCGTCAATCCAAACATCTTAGGGGAAGAAGCAAAAAAAACCCTCCCTGTTATTAAGCACGTAGTAATTGAACGACCTGAGCGTCGTCGTACCGATCTCTCATTTGATAAACTATTATATCAGGCCAAACAGCTTACCAAATCGAAGCTGTATTCTAATGATTTGGTTGACGCGTTGTTTTTCACCTCGCTATCGGCCAAAACTATGGTATATAAAGGGCTGTGCAAAGCAGAAGCGTTAGCTCAATTTTATCCTGATTTACAGAATCCGAAATACGAAACCCGATTTGCTCTTTTTCATCGACGATTTAGCACCAACACTCGTACTTCGTGGGACAAAGTGCAGCCTTTCCGACTCATCGGACACAATGGCGAAATTAATACCATTGCGGGAAATCGATCGTGGGCAAAGTCTCGCGAGAAGATGATTGGTGCAGAAAAATATGAGCTGCTCACCCGAAAAGGAATTAGCGATTCCGGTAGTTTTAATGAAATGGTGGAAGCCATGCGCTACCGAAGTGGTGTGCCCAATGTGGAAGATATATTAGCCATTATGGTGCCTCCCGCCAATCATCAGAACGATTTTTATACATTTTGGAGCCGAGCGATGGAACCTTGGGATGGCCCCGCTTTTATCTCATACGCAAACGGTTATACCATCGGTGCGCGGTTGGATAGAAATGGGTTTCGCCCTGCACGTTGGGCTCGAACCGAAGATCACCTGTATTTGTCATCCGAGGCGGGAACTTTCGAGGTTAACCCAGCCATTATTGACGCTAAAGGAACGCTATTTGCAGGCCGTGGTGTGACGCTGGATCTCAGCTCCGGTGAAGTCCATTTTAGGGACCCAAGCCATTCCAGAGAAAACCGTGATGCTAAATTTGATGCCCGGCTCAAACCAATACCGGAGAAAATAGGCCCTCAAAAAAATTCTTATTTGCACCAACTTCCACTATTCAGCTATACGAATGAGGAGCTGGCTAAAGTTATTTATCCCATGGCTGAAACCGGCAAAGAGCCTATCGGATCTATGGGAGATACGGCTCGCCTTGCTGTTTTTTCAACCGAGCCAAGATCTTTTTTCGATCACTTTTACCAGAATTTCTCGCAAGTCACCAATCCCCCGCTTGACTATATCAGAGAGCAGATTGTAACCGATTTGAATGTCCATCTCGGTAAAAAGCCCAATATTTTTGAGCCTAAAGAATTAATTCCGCCCGCTCCTGCTTTTTTATTGAAGAGTCCGTTTCTCAGCTTAGCACAAATGGATTACCTGTATTCGCTGTTGGGTGCCGATCTTCGGGAAGAACGGATTGTACCCGTTCGTCTTTCCATCACATTTAAACGAACGCATGGGGTTGTAGGCTTCAAAGCAAGGCTGAAAGAATTAGCCACATCTGCTATACAAGCAGCCAAAAAAGGGCATAGCATTATTATTTTAAGTGATCGTGATGCCAGTTACGAGCAACCGGCCATCCCGTCTTTACTCGCTCTCAGGGCCGTAGTAAACAACTTGAATGAAGAAGGATTGAGGCTCAATGCATCTGTCGTCATCGATTCCGGAGAGGTAAAAAATACGCATCATGCATCAGCTCTTATTGGCTTTGGGGCTTATGCGGTATGTCCTTATCTCGCCCTTGATATAGCCCGCAACGATGCCAACCGCATGCTTAAAAATCTGGATGCCGAGACTAAAGAACGAAACCTGCTTCATGCATTAGAGCAAGGGTTGCTGAAGATTATGGCAAAATGCGGCATATCTGTTGTGCGAAGCTATCAAAGTGCAAAATTATTTTCCGCTATTGGATTGAATAAGCAAGTGATTCGGGATTTCTTCCCAGGCATTCAAAGCCCGATCGGCGGCATCACCTTAGATCAAATTGGGCAATTGGTGCTTGAACAAACACAGCATCTAAGCGATGAAAAACTAAGTGAAACTAAGCCCCTTAAAACCTATCAGTATAAAGAACATGCACGGGGTCTGATGGGTGAAAAACATTCTATGACAAGCTCTCGCTCCAAAGCCATTCATGAGCTGGCCCGGGAAAAAAAGCTTGATCTCAGCGATATGACTCTTTTTGATGCGTACTTAAAAGCGGGACTTAGTGATGAGCCGGTAGCACTTCGGCATTTATTGAGTATTAAAATGGCTGAAGCTCCCCTTCAACTGGGAGAGATAAAACCCATTGAACATATCTTGACAAAATTTGGATCAGGCGCTATGTCTTTTGGAGCCATTAATGCTGAATCCCAGCGCGATATCTTCAAAGCAATGAAAGAAATTGGCGGACGCTGCAATAGTGGCGAAGGGGGCGAAAACCCTTATTACTACACCGAAGGCATTACAGCTTCCGTAAAACAAATAGCCTCGGGGCGTTTTGGTGTGAATGCAGAATATTTAATCGCAGGCAAAGAGATACAAATCAAAGTTTGTCAGGGGGCTAAACCCGGCGAAGGTGGCCAGTTGATGGGCATAAAAGTTACCGAAGATATCGCCCGCGCTCGCTTTGCCAATCCCGGTTTCGATCTTATTTCTCCCCCACCGCTACACGATATTTATAGCATTGAAGATTTAAAGCAATTGATTCATGACCTCAAACAACTTCATCCCGATGGAAAAGTAAGCGTGAAATTAGTTTCAGGCGTGAATATTGGAACCATTGCCGTTGGTGTTGCAAAAGCCGGAGCAGATATCATTCAGGTATCGGGTGGCGAAGGTGGTACAGGAGCTGCTTCCCTCAGCTCCATGAAGCATGCAGGGCTTCCCTGGGAAATCGGGCTTCCTGAAGTTCATCAGGCACTGATAGAAAACAGTCTTAGAGACCACATAATTCTACGAACCGATGGCGGACTTTCGCGTGGTAAAGATGTAGTGCTGGCCGCTCTGTTGGGAGCCGAAGAATTCGACTTCGGTAAGTTGTTATTAATAGCTGAAGGATGCATCATGGCACGTATTTGTGAGAAAAACACCTGCCCCACGGGCATCGCCACCCACGATCCTAAATTCAAAGCCAAATACAAAGGCCATAAAGACCACGTGGTTAAAACCCTCAAGTATTTAGCTGAGGATGTACGGCGAGAACTCTCTAAAATGGGCGCATCTTCGCTGGATGAAATCATTGGTCAAACCCAATTTCTGCACATACATCCGGACCGTATGGCGCTCATTAATGAGAAAAACTTTGATCTGAGTTATTTCTTGAATGCCCCTTCCTACTCTAAGAAAAATAACTTAAACGGGTTATCAGATCCAGTAAGTGCACTTAACAAAAGGTTAATTTCTGACCTGAAAGAAGCCATTCACACCAACCAGAGCATCAGCAAAACATACGACATTTATAATACTGATCGATCGGTGCTAGCCACCCTTTTTGGGGAACTTTCAAGAGAAATCAATCAGCAGCGGCTCAAAGAAATTAAAGAAGGCAAGGAATTCAAAAATCCATATACCGGATTGCTCTCCTTAACTTTTCGGGGAAGCGCGGGGCAAAGCTTTGGAGTATTCCAAACCGAAGGCGTTCATATTCGCCTAATTGGAGAAGCCAATGACTCGGTTTGCAAATCAATGTCGGGCGGAAAAACCGTAATTGTACCTCCGGCAGAAGTAAGGTTTGAGCCTTCAGAAAATGCCATCATCGGGAACTGTGCACTGTACGGAGCCACAGGTGGAAATTTATATGTGTATGGGCAAGCCGGTGATCGTTTTGCGGTGCGAAATAGCGGCTGTACAGCCGTTGTGGAAGGAACGGGGTTACATGCTTGCGAATATATGACCAACGGCACAGTGGTGATTTTAGGAGGAACATCCGGCAACATCGGGGCAGGAATGACAGGTGGGGAATTATTCCTATTTGAAGATCCCGGAACCAAAATCAACAAGCAGTATATTGGTGCTGTAACCTGCACTAAACAGGGTGAACAAAAGCTTAAATCCATCCTGAAGGACTATCACCATGAAACCAATTCAACTAAAGCAGAATATATCCTTTCGGATTGGGAGCAGGTGAAAACGCACTTTAAAAAATATATTCCTATTTCCATGATCGATGAGGAAACCAACAAAGAGATACCTATTGCTGCTCCATGACCTGATGCTCACTCACTCGT
>JBDNFJ010000158.1:0-1394 GCA_041689895.1 Gracilimonas sp.
AAATGATAAAAGACTTCGTAAAATCAGAGATTTAGTCTTCAAAAACCCCAAAAGTTTGATCGGGACGCATAGCAAGTACGGCTTTCACCATAATATCGATGAGATGATCTACATCCTTCATCGAGCAAACCTCAACCGGCGAATGCATATAACGCAAAGGCAGTGAGATTAACGCACTTGGAATCCCTGTTTGCTGATAAAAAATACTATCGGTGTCGGTTCCGGTTCGTACGCTGGTGGCTTCGTGTTGAATCTCAATGTTATTCTTATCACACACATCCTCCAAAAAATCCACCACTTTAGGATGATTAGCGCCACCATGCTGTACCGTAGGACCTTTTCCTAATTCCACCGTTCCATGCTCTTTCTGATCAATTCCTGGCGTATCGGTAGAGTGAGTTACATCGGTGACCAGAGCCACATCAGGCATGAAACGATAGCTCATCATGCGCGCACCAAATCCCCCTACTTCCTCTTGGATGGAATTGAGTGCAATCACATTTACTTTCAAATCCTTTTTCTGCTCACGAATTTTCCGGAGAGCTTCGGCTATGATGTATCCACCAATCCGGTTATCCAGCGCTCGTGCCGAAAGCAGTTCATTATTTAAAAACTCTGTATCGGTAGCGTAGGTGATGGGATCTCCAATTTGAACTAATTCAAGCGCTTCCTCTTTCGATGAAACACCTACATCTACATAAATATCTTTCCAAGCCGGCTGTTTTCCACCGCCATTTTTACGGTCTTGAAGATGAATAGCCGTATTTCCGGTAACTCCGACCACACGACCCTTTTTGTTGTGGATAAATACTTTCTTAGCTCGGGCAATGGTAGAGTCGCTGCCACCAAGTTTATTCACATACACAAAACCCTGCTCGTTTATATGCTGAACCACCATCCCAATCTCATCACAATGTGCTTCCAGCATAATTGTTGCAACATCTCCACTCATGTTTATTTTGGCAGCAGCAGAGCCGTAGGCATCAGTTACCACCTCATCCGCAAACTGACTTACATAATTTTTCCAGACCTTAACGCCTGCTTTTTCATATCCCGTTGGGCTTGGGGTGATGAGTAGTTCTTCTAAAAAATCACGTTCACTTTGCTTGGCCATATGTAGTATAAATTGGATTAAAATTGATGGGCTTAATATATGAAAAAAGGCTCTCACTTTTTGGAAAGTAGAAGGCTTTTAACCGGAATTTATTTACGTTAAAGGTCATTTAAATTATAGAAGACTTTGCAAAACCGTTACTTTTACTTTTATCTGGCTTCCAAAGCCAACTAATAGTTATTATTACTTTTGAAACTAATATCATGCTAAAGATTCAATACAACGCTGATTCCTTTTATCACTGGACCGAAATAGAGGTTCGCTTCCGAGATTTAGATCC
>JBDNFJ010000159.1:0-4578 GCA_041689895.1 Gracilimonas sp.
ATCATTTACTGAGGTACGTGCAGCCATGGCCGCTTTCATATCAATATCAATGGTTTCATAAAAATGAGGACTGCTAAATTTACTTTCTGCCAAGCGTCGGGCAATCGTTTTTCTCATTTGAGAAACTTTCACTTCGTTGCTTTCCAGGCTTTGGAAACTTTGTGTAGGCACCGACGTTGCGGAAGCTTGCGCCGGGGCTTTATAGCCTTCAATATCTGCTTTAACAATACGTCCACTGGGACCCGAACCGTTTACACTACCTAAGTTAATTCCTTTATCTTCCGCCATCTTACGCGCTAAAGGAGAGGCTTTAATCCGCCCATTTTCTGAAGAAGAAGTAGCTGGTGTAGTAGGCTCGGTTTTTGGGGAAGCCGATTCTGAAGAATTAGAGCTGTCTTCTTCCGATTCACTTTCGGTTTTCGGCTTCGCATCCTTTTCTTCTTTTTTGGGTGATGAACCGGAGCCATCCAGAATAGCAGAGATATCTTCCCCTTTCTCCCCTAAAACGGCCATTAAGCCGCCTAATGGAATGGTATCTCCTTCCTGAACTAATACCTTTAGCACGATTCCGCCGTCAAAAGCTTCCACTTCCATGGTTGCTTTATCGGTTTCAACTTCGGCTATAATATCACCGGCTTCTACTTTATCTCCTTCGTTCACATTCCACGAAGCGATCACTCCTTCTTCCATAGTGTCGCTAAGTTTCGGCATTTCAATCTTAATCGCCATAATTATTCGGTTCGGTTGAGTAAGTTATTAATTTCTGTAGGTTACCTGATTTACGGCATCAATTACATTTTTTGGACTTGGAAGCCATGCATCAAATAACGGTTTTGAGAACGGTGCGTTCACATCCGGCAGAGTCACACGCTGTACCGGTGCGTCTAAGTAATCAAAAGCTTCGCGTTGAATCAAAAATCCGATCTCGGCGGCAAATCCGGCAAACGGATGCGCTTCATCTACCACCACACAACGGTTGGTTTTTTTGATGGATTCTATAATTAAAGGAAGATCGAGTGGCTTCACGGTACGAGGATCAATAATTTCAGCATCCACTCCGTCTTTTTCTAATTGAGCCGCCGCTTGTTTTGCCACGTGATACATTTTACCGTGAGCTACAATCGTTACATCGCTTCCCGCTCGTTTTATCTTGCCTTTTCCAATCGGAATGATATAATCTTCTTCTTCGGATACCTCTCCTTTCAGGCCATACATTTGCTCCGATTCCATGAATAATACGGGATTATCATCGCGAATGGCAGACTTCAAGAGGCCTTTGGCATCATCCGGCTCCGAAGTATAGATTACTTTTAAGCCGGGGAAGTGAGCATACATAGAATCGTACGCAACCGAGTGAGTAGCACCTAACTGTCCAGCCGAAGCATTTGCTCCCCGAAGTACAATGGGCATGTTGATTTGTCCACCGGTCATATACCCTGCTTTTGAAGCATGATTAATGATCTGGTCAGCCGCTAAAACTGCAAAGTTAAAGGTCATGTACTCAACAATCGGACGTAATCCATTCATCGCAGCACCTACCCCAATGCCCGTAAAGCCAAGCTCCGAGATCGGTGTATCTATCAAGCGTTTGTAGCCATACTTGTCTAACAAGCCTTCGGTAACTTTATACGCGCCATTGTATTCGGCAACTTCCTCCCCCATAACAAAAATCCTCTCATCACGGGCCATTTCTTCGTCAATTGCCTCTCTTATCGCTTCTCTAAATTGTAATTCAGCCATTACTTTATATGATCAATGTTAAAATTAGTTGTGAAAATAAGGTTCGTCTTCAGCGAACATATCATCGTATAAAGCAGACTCCTCAGGAAAATCAGAATTGTCTGCAAACTCAACCGCATCCAACACTTCCTGATCTACTTTGTCTTCTATTTCCTGAAATTCTTTGTCTTTCAGGATTTTTTCATCTTTCATGTATTTCTTCAATCTTTCGATTGGATCACTCTTCTGATATTCTTCCATTTCCTCTTTGGTTCGGTATTTCATAGGATCCGACATAGAGTGCCCACGATAACGATACGTTCTTATTTCCAAAAAGTAGGGATCTGAATTCTTACGCACATCTTCAGCCACTTCTTTCATAGCTTCATAAACAGAAAACACATCCATTCCATTTACTACTTTACTCTTCATTCCATAGCCTTTGGCACGGTCCACAATCTCAGTTACCGTATGACGTTTTGCCGCGGTTCCCATTGAATAACCGTTATTCTCAACGGCAAAAATGGCGGGCAATCCCCATAGGTTGGCAATATTGAGCGTTTCGTGCAAAGAACCCTGATCAACCGCACCATCACCAAAAAAGGTGGCCGTAACTCGTCCGTTTTGATTGTATTTATTGGCAAATGCGATTCCGGCACCAATAGGGATATGGCCACCTACAATTCCATAACCGCCCCAGAAATGGTTCTCAACCTTGGCAAAGTGCATGGAGCCACCTTTTCCTTTCGAGCATCCTGTAGCTTTACCAAATAACTCAGCCATGCCTTCGTCCGGAGTAATACCACGGCATAATCCCCAGCCGTGATCTCGATAGGCGGTGATAATATCATCGTCATTATTCAGGGCAAAAACAGTTCCCGTAGAAACAGCTTCTTGGCCAATATAAAGGTGAAGAAACCCACCGTACTTCCCTTTTTGATACTGTTGCATGGCACGTTCATCAAAGCGTCTTTGCAGATACATCTGCTCGTACATTGCTTTAAGATCATCTTCGCTTAAACCAAGGGATTTGTGTTTCTTTTTAGTTGCCGCGGGTAGGTCAACGCCTTTTTGTACGGCGCCTTGTTTCTCGTCACCAATTCCCCGTGGGGCAAATGATATTTCGTTTGTCTTCTTTTTAGCCATAATTATTCTTTCAGATCTAAAAAATATTTTCGTTAGTATTATAATACATCCATTTTTTATGAGGATTATGTGATTTCATCCACCGTGCAAACAGCGCGAGTAGCATGAATAACCATCATTTTATTTTATTTCAACGCTCAGCTTTCATTCTTTAGAATAGTCTCTTACGCGTTTAACCATTAAACCTACATTAACTGATTTCCAAGCCAGCAATTGATTTAAAGATAAACTTGAGAATCAATCGCCTTTTCTTTTGAGACACTCCAACATGCCCTTACATACGTACTTTCAGCTATCCGTTTTCGTTTGTAATTAGGAAATGAAATCTTCTATTATTTCATTCACTTTTTTAAGTGCTTCTTCCAGTTTTTCTGGCTGCCGTCCGCCAGCCGTAGCCAGATTCGGTTGTCCACCACCTCCACCGCCTACAAGGCGTCCAAGCTGCCCTACAATAGCACCGGCTTTTAATCCTTTTTCTTTAACCAAGTCTTCGGTTAAAGCTACCATCAGAAATACTTTTCCCTCTTCATTTTGTCGAGAACCCAGCACTACGGCTGTATGCTCTTTGGTTTTTTGAAGAGCGTCATATCCCAGTTGCTTAAGCACATCCATATCGGCGCCGGCTACTTCACCTTTTACCAGGTTTATTCCGCTGTCTAATATCTCGGCTTCACTAATAAACTCATCCAGCTTAGCACCGGTATGCTGCATATGCACCTGATCTAATTCTTTTTCGAGCGCTTTTTTGTCTTCTATCAATTTCTTGATATCACCCGCAAGATCCTGGCTTTGTCCCAGTTCACTTTTTATCTGCTGCAGCAGGTGTTTTTCGCTACGCAATAACGTATCCGCGTTTTGGCCACAAACGGCCTCAATACGCCGAACACCTGCCGCAACCGATGTTTCTTGCGTGAACCGAAAATACCCGATTTCGCCGGTAGCCCCCACATGGGTTCCACCGCAAAGCTCAACCGAGTAATCTTCGTCAAAGGTAATCATGCGGACAAAATCCCCATACTTTTCTCCAAATAGCATCATCGCACCACGCTCTTTGGCTTCATCAATTGGAACACCTCTTTCTTCTTGAAGCGGGATGTTTTCCTGGATCTTTTCATTTACCAGCTCTTCCACTTCATCCAGCTGTGCTTCCGTCATGGCTTCAAAGTGAGAGAAATCGAACCGTAAGTGATGTTCATCCACCAACGATCCTTTCTGCGCAACATGATCTCCCAAAATTCCACGCAGTGCGGCGTGTACCAAGTGAGTAGCGGAATGATGTTTTTGAATTTCAATACGCCGATCTAAATCTATCGTCGCCACCCAGCTTCCATTTAAATCTTCGGGCAATTTATCTACGTAATGCACAAACCAACCATTCGTTTTTTTAACATCCAACACCTTAAGATATTCGTCTCCGTTGGTGATAAGACCGGTGTCCGCCACTTGCCCCCCACTTTCAGCATAAAAAGGAGTTTTATTTAACTGAAGAGCAAACCGCTCGCCTTCCTTTCGGTATGCGGTGATCTCCACTTCAGCTTCCGCATCATCATATCCTATAAACTCAAAATCATTGGTTTCTTTGAGAACATTCCACTTGTTGCTCCCACTTTGATCTATCGAGAATTTACCGGCGGCTCGGGCGCGTTCTTTCTGCTCCTGCATGTGCTTGTTGAAGTCTTCTACATCAACCTCAACGCCACGCTCACGCGCCAT
>JBDNFJ010000160.1:0-7026 GCA_041689895.1 Gracilimonas sp.
ATTTCGCTGATCACTCATTTGATACTTTGATTAATAACTACATGGTAGATCTACTCCCCCAAGATACCTTTAACAAAATAGCCTCTGAGTTTTACAGAGTCATAAAACCCAATGGAATAATTGTACTGTCCAGCTTTTCTTTTGGGACTAAAAAGATGCACCGATTCTGGTACTGGATAGCAAAAAAATTCCCTACCCTCTTGACGGGTTGCCGTCCCGTTTCATTCAAAAAATATCTAATTAATGCCGGCTTTATCATCGAACAAGATGTTGAGCTTAGCCAAAATACATTTCCATCCGAAATAATTAAGGCAAGAAAAACCGGTTAAAATCCATAAAATTCCAAAACAAGTAACGAATAGCAGTAGTAATCTTTATTTTTATATAATTCCTCATGCACCCTTTTAAAAAGTATATCCGTTTATGGTATTTGCAGTAAGCCTTCCTTTTTTAAATGAGATTGTATTGCTCTTTATGGTAAGTGTACTCATAGCTTACATTTGTTACCGGATTAAGCTGGTTCCCATTGCCGGGTTCCTAATTGCTGGAATTATTATTGGCCCACACGCTCTGGGATTGGTGAAAGATCAGGAATTAGTAGATATGCTGGCTGAAATTGGAATTATCCTTCTACTATTTACCATTGGGATTGAGTTTAGCCTGGAGAAACTATCCCGCATAAAAAACGCGATTTTAGTGGGTGGAGGATTACAAGTGATACTCACCGTAGCTGCTACCGTTGGAATCCTTCTCTTTTTCGGGATAGACTGGAAGGTGGGAATCTACTCCGGTTGTTTAGTTGCCCTAAGTTCTACCGCTATTATTCTGGGACTTTTTGGCGAACAAGGAAAGACAGATACTCCCGTTGGGCGACTTTCACTGGCCGTCCTCATCTTTCAGGATTTAGCTATCATAGCCATGGTATTGCTGATTCCCATCCTTGCGGGGCAAACTGATTCAGCCTTAGATCTATTCCTTGTGCTTGGCAAAGCTCTATTATTAATCACCATTGTGGTTCTGCTTGCTAAAAAAGTAGTCCCCTGGATCTTAGACATTGTAGCTAAAACACGCCGACAGGAATTATTTCTACTCACCGTAATTGCCATTTGTTTTGGAACCGCAGCTCTCACCAATCTTGCCAATGTTAGTCTGGCCCTGGGTGCTTTTTTAGCCGGACTTGTAGTAAGTGAGAGCCATTACAGTGATCAGGCGATTAGTGAGATATTACCTTTAAAAACTATTTTCAATGCTGTTTTCTTTGTTTCTGTAGGCATGTTGTTAGATCTTAATTTTGTGCTCCAGCATCCATTTTTATTGCTTGGTATTGCTGCAGGCGTACTGGTGCTGAAGTTTATCCTCAGCTCTGTCAGCTTACTTACACTGGGATATCCTATTCGCATTGCGGCGGCTTCGGGAATTGTTCTTGCTCAAATTGGGGAATTTTCATTTGTGCTGGAACGTGCGGGTCGAACTGCAGGCCTCACTCCTGCCGGTTTTGGTGAAGTAGGTTCACAAACATTTATCGCCGTGTCTGTTTTGCTGATGCTGCTCACCCCACTGTTTCTTTTCATCAGCCCAACCATTGGAAATCTGCTGTCAAAAACGCCGCTCAAGCATCTCGGGCAAAATAAAAACGGAGCAGACGATGAACACATCCCTAAAAGTATGGAAGATCATGTTATTATTATCGGATATGGGCCGGCGGGCAGAAATTTAGCGCGCGTGCTTAAGGAATCGGGCATTCCCTTTATAGTCATCGAAATGAATCCCCATTCTATAAAAGAAATGCATGAAAATGGCATCCCTGCCATCTATGGTGATGCTGCCCGAACACACATTTTAAAGCATGCACAAATACTAACAGCTAAGCTTTGCGTAATCGCCATCAATGATCCGGCTATCAGTCCACGTATTATAAAGCTGGCAAATTATCTCAATCCGACTATACAGGTGGTAGTGCGCACACGCTATCTTGCTGAAGCTGGTTTCCTCAAAAATGCGGGAGCCGATATTGTGGTTCCCGAGGAAGTAGAAACCACAGTTCGGTTATTTACCAATGTGCTAAAAGCTTATATGATTCCCGACCAGGAAATTGAGCATCACATTCGCCAACTTCGGGCCGAAGATTACGAAATTATGCGTGGGAGTATTCAAGAAGCCCATCTTTTAGTGTTACAGGGATTGGATGAGGAAGGCCTGCATACCCGCGCCGTTATAGTAAAAGAAGGGTCTTTTGCAGCAGGGAAAACGTTGGCAGAGCTGAAGCTGAGAAATGAATTCGAAATAACCGTTCTTACGGTACACCGGGCTCATAAAAATACAGGCAATCCGTCCGGCGATTTTAGGCTTGAACCCGGCGATCGTCTGGTGATGGTAGGTGTGGCAACCAGTTTTGCCGAAGCCGCAGAAGTATTTCGCGAACCTGATAATCCGCTTGAATTTGAACAATAAGGCATGTTCCTGCAAGATTTGGATTTATCCTCTCAAAACAAATGTTACAATAGGAAGTTATCTATCGAAAAAGATACCTTCTTTGTGAGATAAGCTTTTGCTATAGATTTCTTACCTTTCAACTCATCACGATTATTGAATAAAATTTGTACTATGAAATATCCTGATTTCAATCAGACCGTTCCAATTGACCATGTTGGAGTTGAGGAGCGGGTTTCAAGATTAAATAAACGAAGCATCAAAAAAGAGTCCAAAATTCAAGCATTGAAAATGGCTCTTAGTATGATCGACCTCACCACGCTGGAAGGAAAAGATTCTCCCGGTAAAGTGATGCAGCTTTGTCAAAAGGCGAAACATCCCCATCCTTCGATACCGGATTTACCAACGGTTGCCGCCGTATGCGTATATCCCAGCATGGTGCGTATAGCTAAAAAAGCACTTAAAGGCACCGACATTCATGTGGCCAGTGTAGCTACGGCGTTCCCAAGCGGGCAAGCTCCCCTTTCTATGCGTTTAGAAGACGTGCGATTTGCCGTAGCCGAAGGTGCCGACGAAGTGGATATGGTTATCAGTCGCGGTGCTTTTTTGGAGGGAGATTACCACCGAGTTTTTGATGAAATTGCGGCGGTAAAAGAAGCCTGTGACGAAGCTCACTTGAAAGTAATTCTGGAAACGGGAGAACTTCACACCTACGAAAATGTGCGGAAAGCCAGCGATATTGCCATGCATGCAGGCGCCGATTTCATTAAAACATCTACCGGCAAGATGAGCCCCGCTGCTACTCAACCCGTTACTTTAGTTATGCTGGAAGCCATTCGTGATTTCCACTACGCAACCGGAAAAATGATTGGCATGAAACCGGCCGGTGGCATACGAACGGCGAAACAAGCCATCCAATATCTGGTTATAGTAAAAGAAACCTTGGGAGCTGCTTGGCTAACAAATAAATATTTCAGATTTGGAGCCAGCTCCCTAACCAACGACTTGCTCATGCAAATTGTGAAGCAAGAAACCGGTAATTATCAATCACTCGATTATTTTTCTGCTGATTAAACCCCTATCACATGTCTAATACAACCGAAACTAAAAACGCCCCTTACAAACCGACTTCACCCAATTCAAAATTGGATTTTGAGTCTGTATGGGAATATGCTCCCGCTCCCCAAAGTTCAGATTTTGTGGACATCAAAGAGCAGTACGATTTATACATTGGCGGAAAATTCGTAAAGCCTTCCAAAGGCCGATACTTTAAGAGTACGAATCCCGCTACCGAAGAGGTTATAACCGAATTTGCTGAAGCCACTCAAAAAGATGTGGATAAAGCCGTTAAAACAGCACGTAAAGCTTTTGAAGG
Source organism: Gracilimonas sp. (assembly GCA_041689895.1). Taxonomy (GTDB): domain Bacteria; phylum Bacteroidota; class Rhodothermia; order Balneolales; family Balneolaceae; genus Gracilimonas. Next base: position 3,806 of record JBDNFJ010000160.1, read on the forward strand.
GGAATGGTCTCAAATCTCCGCTAAAGAACGTGGAAAATATATGTACCGTATTGCCCGACTGCTGCAAGAGCGTGCTCGCGAATTTGCGGTTTTAGAGTCGATGGATGGCGGTAAGCCCATCCGGGAATCACGCGATATCGATATTCCCTTAGTAGCTGCTTACTTCTTTTATTATGCCGGCTGGGCAGATAAACTGGAATATGCATTCCCCGGAAAAAAGCCAAAGCCTTTGGGCGTTTGTGGGCAAATTATTCCTTGGAATTTCCCCTTGTTGATGCTTTCCTGGAAAATAGCTCCCGCCCTTGCGTGTGGAAATACCGTGGTATTAAAACCGGCTGAAACTACTTCACTCACTGCTCTTAAATTTGCCGAGTTGGTGAAAGATGCGGGCGTCCCCGATGGAGTAGTTAATATTATTACCGGAGCAGGACAAACAGGTGCCGAGCTTGTAAATCACAAAGATGTGAATAAAATTGCCTTCACAGGTTCAACCAGCGTGGGCAAAATCATTCAGAAATCTTTGGCTGGAACGGATAAGAAATACACGTTAGAGCTGGGTGGAAAAGGTGCGCTAATTATTTTTGAGGATGCCCCTATCGACCAAGCGGTGGAAGGTATTATCAATGCCATTTACTTCAATCAAGGGCATGTGTGCTGTGCAGGATCTCGCTTATTGGTGCAGGAAGGCGTGGCGGATAAAGTAATCAACAAGTTGAAAGACCGGCTGGAAACATTGATTGTGGGCGACCCGCTGGATAAAAACACGGATATCGGCGCCATCAACTCAAAAGAACAATTCGAGACCATTAACAAATATCTGGAATTGGGGGTTGATGAAGGAGCTGACGTTTATCAAAGCAAATGTAAAGTTCCGGAAAACGGATATTTTATACGCCCTACCCTTTTCACAAATGTCTCACAATCTAACCGAGTGGTTCAAGAAGAAATCTTCGGGCCGGTGTTAACGGTTCAAACCTTCCGAACGGCAGATGAAGCCATCGAAAAAGCCAATAATACTCCTTACGGTTTAGCCAGTGGCATTTGGACGGATAAAGGCTCTAAAATCTTCCAAATGGGCAGTGGAATGCGTTCAGGCGTTGTTTGGGCAAATACGTTTAATAAATTTGATCCCACCTCACCATTTGGCGGGTATAAAGAAAGTGGAGTTGGCCGCGAAGGTGGACTTCATGGATTAGCCGCTTACACAAAAATTTAATTGTAAAGAACTCGATTATGTCTGATATGAGAATTGATGTCAAAAAAACATATAAAATGTATATGGGCGGTGGATTTCCTCGTAGCGAATCTGGCCGTACCTATAAAGTAGTTGATAGCGAAAAGAATTTTTTAGCCAACGCCTGTTTAGGCTCACGCAAGGATTTTCGTGATGCAGTTAAAATAGCCCGTGGTGCTTTTGCCGGATGGAGCGGCCGCAGTGCCTATAATCGTGGGCAAATACTTTATCGCATTGCTGAAATGATGGAAGATCGCCGAGATCAGTTCATGAAAGAATTAGGTGCTATTGGCTTTAAAACATCCGAAGCGGAAGCCGACATCAATGCTTCCATCGATCGATTAATTTATTACGCCGGTTGGTCTGATAAATATCAGCAAGTATTTGGCTCTATCAATCCGGTGGCCAGCTCTCACTTCAACTTTAGCCTGCTTGAACCTACGGGAGTAGTGAGCGCTTTCGCTCCCGAAAAAAGTCCTTTACTTGGTTTGGTTTCCGTAATTGCACCCATCATAACCGGAGGAAATACCTGCGTTGTATTAGCTTCCGAAGTACATCCCCTATCTGCCATCACTTTTGCGGAAGTGCTCAACTCTTCGGATGTGCCCGGCGGAGTGGTGAATATTTTAACCGGATCGAGAGAAGAATTAGCGGAACATTTTAGTACGCACATGGATGTAAACGCTATGTTATATACCGATAACCTTCCGCAGGAAATGAAAAAGAAAATCGATGAAAATGCATCTCTCAATGTAAAACACATCGTCAAAAAAACAGTAACCGACTGGTATGCTGAGGAAGCTCAATCGCCGTATATGCTCACTGACTTACAGGAAGTGAAAACAACATGGCATCCGGTTGGATTTTAAAAACTAAGTATGAAATATTTCTCTCTCCTTATTATTATTCTGATAATTGCGGGCTGTTCATCCTCAAAGCAAGCGGTTCAGGAGACGATGGAAGAGATCCGTAATCAGTCTAAGGACACCCAAACTTATGGTTTTCTACTTAAAGATTTGCGCACGCAACTTTCCGATGCATATACCTATCGCGAAAATGAGATCCCAGAAGGCTTCAACCGGATTAAACAGCAACAAAACGTAGAGAAAAACCTGTACGAAGGATACCGTATTCAAATTTACTCGGGTAAAGATGTTGACCAAGCAGATACTACCGCCGCTCATTTCAGAGCCTGGGCAGATACAACCATTGTGGGCTATCAGCCTCAAACGTACGTTTTCTTCCGAACGCCCCATTATCGGGTACACGTGGGCGATTTTCATGAGCGGGATCGGGCCATACAATTCTCCAATATTGTACAACGATATTTTAAAGATGCTTGGGTGGTATATGATAAAGTAGATCCAAGAAGTGTGCCTGCCGATACCACCATCATCGAAACGAAGTAGTCCTCTTACTATACCCTAATATTTAACGAGGCCACGCATACTCTGGCGTGAAATAGCTCAAAAGAAAACAAAACTTTTTGTTTATAATTACGAAGAAGCGTTAAACATCCATTCAGATCATTTAACTCATTGGGTTTAAAGAACGAAGCACAAACCGGATTCGGCACAAAGAAGTTTTACCGGGAATATGTTTCCGGTATGAGCCGGGAAAGATTCTCAAAAGAACTATCAGCTGACACCGAACGCCTTAAACTGGTTTATAAAGAAGCCGTTGAAGATATCGAACGCCAACAGGGCGAGCATTTACCAGGGCATATTAAATTCATGCGCCTTTTTTCGGATCTTACACAGCGTTTAAACCCCACACGCCGCCTTATCTTTGGCCTGGGTTCCGTGAGTTTTGTTGCTTATTACCTTCTCAGTTTCTTCGGCATCATTCAATATTTTTTAATTGGTGATTTGCTACTGCCCTTCGCATTTCTATCTACCTTCATGCTGCTGCTTATTGAGTTGTTAGAGAAATCGGATGTTCAAAAGGAGATTGAACTGGCTCGTGAAATTCAGCTTAGCTTGCTACC
>JBDNFJ010000161.1:0-2927 GCA_041689895.1 Gracilimonas sp.
GCTGTTATGTGTACAAATAAAGACAAGCTTTGCCGGCTTGGAAGCCTCCAGTTTCAACCGAATGAAATGCGCAACCTCCATGAGTTTTTCCTTGCGCTCCTCCCGAATATCTGGAAACAGGATGGTTAAATCATGCAGGTAATTTTGAAGCGCAAGAAACATATCTGGGTCCGAATTTAGCAGCAGCCTGAATCTGGAGTACAGCAGGAGTCGTTGCTCTGACTCATCATCACCGGCTTTTGGGCAAAAACGGTGATGCTGTAAATACCTGTAGAACCCGTATTGAAGTCCGATATTTCTTCCGTACTCAAATATTGGCTCAAAATATCATCGGGAATGTCAATGGGCTTTTCTTTTTGGATGGTGATGTTTCCAAATCCCAGTTCTGTAATATGCCGCAGGTAATCGTCCTTCTGGATAGCTCCGGCAACGCATCCTGCGTACATTTCGGCATCATTGCGCAGCGCTTCAGGCAACTCGCCTTGCAGCACAATATCGGAGATGCTGAAATGGCCGCCTGGTTTCAAAACCCGATGGATTTCAGCAAAAACTTTGGGCTTATTAGGCACCAGATTTAATACACAGTTGCTAACTATCACATCGGCCGTGTCATCTGCAACCGGCATATTGTCAATATCCCCAAAACGAAATTCTACATTGTTGAATCCCAATGTATCGGCATTTTGACGAGCTTTATTTATCATGGGTTCCGTAAAGTCGATGCCCAGTACTTTGCCTTCGGCTCCGGTTTCGTGACGCGCTACAAAACAGTCGTTGCCGGCGCCAGAGCCCAGATCAATCACATAATCGCCTTTTTTAATTTGAGCGAATTGAGTAGGAAGTCCACAACCCAGTCCGAGATCGGCATCGGAATTATATCCCCCCAGCTCACTATAATCATCCGTCATGATGTTATACACTTTCGTTGATTCTCCACCGGCGCCACAGCACGAACGCGCGTTATAATCGGCACCCTGTTCACTAATTTGGCTATATTTTTGTCGTACGGCTTCTTTAAGTTCTTCGGGCGTTTTTTGTGTAGATTTCAAATCAGCAACAGGTTTCATTGTTTTGAGTATTTAATTGTTGGATCAAAGGAAGAATCAGTTTTTTAAGCTGTTTAATACCTACCTCATCGAGGCAATAACACGTTTTTACGCCATCTATTTCTCCCTTAATGAGGCCGCCAATTTTGAGAGCCTTCAAGTGTTGAGAGATGGTAGATTGAGCAAGGGGAAGTTCCTGCGTAAGGTCTCCACAGAAGCAAGTCTGACGCTGGCTTAGTACATCTAAAATCGCTAGGCGAGCGGGATGAGCCAGAGCTTTAAGCAACTCGGCCGCCAGTTGGTGTTCAGTAGAAAATTTCGGGGTTTTTGTAATGGCCATATTTCATTCATCGTAGTTATACGATGAATGGTACGGGGGTTAAACTCATTTTGCAATACCTTTTTGATTTTTTTTGATGGAATAGTTGTAATTGCTGGAATGTATGATGGACGCATCAATAGTTAAAAGCTGGTAACCATCAGGCGTTAAACATTGGCTCAGAAAAAATGAAGCAAAGAAGGCATCCATAACGCATATCTAATTAGTACGAATTTTCAATTTTTTGTGATATGATGTACCTTATGCTCCTAATAAATCCTTTATGCAATCACCTGAGTGCTCTTACCTAACTCCGTTTGTGGTTACAAGTACCGTTCTGCTTTTCTGTTCTGTACTAATGCATAGAATGCATGTCGGAAAACAGGTGAAAGATGGCCGCTAAAAAGAGGAACCTTTCACTTCTTAATGCATCTGGTTTGGCCATTGGAGGAATGGTGGGAGGCGGAATTTTTGCTGTACTCGGGGAAGCTGTAGTTACTGCAGGAAATGCAGCCTTCATTAGTCTGGGAATGGGAGGATTATTGGCACTCATAACCGGAGTGGTATATGCCAAGCTAACCGTTGAATTCAGTGAGTCTGGAGGGGAGTTCATATTTATTGAGCACATTACCGGACCCCGTTTTGCGGGAACTATAAGCTGGTTTTTGATTCTTGGTTACATCTTCACCATAAGTTTGTATGCTTATACTTTTGGCGCTTATGCAAATCAGTTATTTGGCATTGGAACGGGTCCTAATTTTTGGTTCGGTAGTGGAATTATTATTTTTATCACTATGCTGAATTTATTGGGAGTTCGCGAGGCTAATATTTTTGAAAATATTTTAGTATTCGTAAAAATTTCCATTTTAACAGGATTGATCATCTTGGGTTTTTATAGCGTTCATCCCTCTAAAGTTATCCCCATTGTTACCCATGGGTTTAGGAATACAATTCAGGCAGCAGCGTTGGTATTTGTAGCTTATGAAGGGTTTCAGCTACTAACCTATGATTATGAGGCTATTCAAAACCACAAAAAGAACTTGCCCAAAGCGGTATTTTATTCCATCAGTATTGTAATTGTGATTTATGTACTGATTGCTTTCGTGTTAACAGGGTCATTGAGTTCCGATATAATTGCAGCGCACAAAGAAACGGCGTTAGCATTATTAGCCCAGCCGGTATTGGGGCAATTTGGTGTAACCATCGTATTAATAGCCGTCATGTTTGCCACGTCCTTTGCCATATTGGTAACCATTTTTGCTATTTCTCGGATAGCAAAACGCATTAGTGATGGAGGCCAGCTTCCCACTTCTCTAACACGCTGGAAAGGCGAGGATATCCCAGTGTTATTTTCGTTGGTGATAGCTGCTGGTGCTATTTTGGTTCAGTTTTATGGTAATCTTACACAAATCACTACGTTTTCGAGCTTGGCTTTTTTGTTTGTATTTAGCATTGTTAATTTCATGGGCTACAAGCATAAGGTATTGAAAGGTTGGAAGAGCATACTGCCGATTCTTGGCTCGGTGGGCTGTGCTTCTGGCTTGGCCGTGCTTTTGTACGAC
>JBDNFJ010000162.1:0-3818 GCA_041689895.1 Gracilimonas sp.
CCTAATCTCCCTCTAAGGATATACATACCGCTCGAGAGATTACTCCCGTTAAGTTGAAAGCTATAGGTTCCCGATGTGTTGTATGTATGTAGAAGTTCTTTGACCAACTGCCCGGTAATGGTGTACAGGTTTATTACTACCCTTCCTGGGTTTTGGGCAGTGGCTATTGCAGGCAGTATAAACATCCATAAGAGTAGTTGAATTTGTTTTCTCATAACCTGTTATCCATGCTTTTTAACATTATAATTCTCTGTGCTGATTGCTCTCCTCGCTTCTCTCCCAGAATGTAGGTGCCGCTCGACAGATTGCATCCATATAACTTGCATCCATATAAGAAGTAACAAAGCTGAAGGCATACTTGCAAGATTTCTATTGATCAAGCACGTATTTTAAGCAGTATAAGTCTCCCCCGAATTTGTACCGTTTACGTGGTGAGATACTCTTTTATAGATAGACCTCAATAAATAATAGTGGACTTGACAGAGTTTTTATTTTTTTGAGTTGCCTATTTTACACCATGGATGACCTCCCAATCCGCCTCATAATTACCTATTCAATGGTTGTTTAACTGCCGAACTTGCAAGCCCAAGAGCACAAAGGCAGACTACGAAATTAATTTCCCTAAGCTCTGCTTCCTCGTATTTATCCGGTACCTTCAAGTGTGTTCATTCCCCTAATGGAGCATCAACCGAGCAGTGCGGAAAATCATGTTTGTACCAAGGGAAAGGAATTTAATAAATGCCTCCTACTTTTCTCGTAGGGGAAATTGAACTGCTCAAACAAGCTCTTATTTAATCCCGACCAAATTATTAAGTTTTAAACTCAGCAGGTCTTTACCTTCATCAACACAAACGCTAAAAACTAATTCTGGATTTTATGAACTGGCAAACCGTAAAAGAATATGAAGACATCACGTATAAAAAGGCAAATGGCGTGGCGCGTATCGCATTTGATCGCCCTGAAATCCGGAATGCCTTTCGTCCCAAAACGGTGTTTGAATTATACGAGGCTCTAAGCGATGCGAAGGAAGATAACGCTATTGGCGTGGTACTTTTGAGCGGCGAAGGTCCTTCATCCAAAGACGGAAAATGGGCCTTTTGCTCAGGTGGCGATCAAAACGTACGCTCTAAAACCGGCTATAAAGCTGAGGATGGCATTGCTCGCTTAAATATCTTAGAAGTTCAGCGCCTCATCCGATTCATGCCCAAAGTAGTGATTGCGGTAGTTCCGGGCTGGGCCGTAGGTGGCGGACATAGTCTGCATGTTGTATGTGATCTCACCCTTGCCAGTAAAGAGCATGCTATTTTCAAACAAACCGATGCCGATGTTGCCAGCTTTGATGGTGGTTTTGGCTCGGCCCTGCTTGCTCGTCAAATCGGACAAAAACGCGCTCGTGAGGTTTTCTTTCTCGGCGCCAATTACTCGGCCCAAGAAGCCTTTGAAATGGGCATGGTGAATAAAGTAGTGCCGCATGCCCAGCTGGAAGAAACCGCTTACGATTGGGCGCAGGAAATTTTAGCTAAAAGTCCAACCGCCATCAAAATGATTAAATTTGCCTTTAACGCCATTGATGATGGAATGGTGGGACAGCAAATATTTGCCGGAGAAGCCACGCGCTTGGCTTATATGACCGATGAAGCGGAAGAAGGGCGCAATGCTTTCCTCGAAAAGCGAAAGGCAAACTGGGATAAATTCGATCGGTCACCTTCTTAACATTTTGAAGTAAATAAGTTTTCGAATACTTATATCCTTGTTCGAAAATTCGAACTTAATCAGAGTTTTAACTCATTTCTGTCAAAACTCTCAGATAAAATAAAAGCCTCCCTATATTAGTGAGGCTTTTTAGTGTCGGTGAACATCAGGCTAAAGTGAATCAAATGCGCCGGATGACATCATCGCTCCCATAAAGATGAAGACAAATATGAGATACAACACAAGAACTGCTGCATAAATGATGAGTGTTGCTCTCGCCCAGTTCTTTTTATTAGGATTGGCGCTGTCGCTAAACGACCATACCAATAGCATAATAAATCCAACCAGTGGTATGAGCGATATGATAACCGAAATCACCCAATCTTTTAACGATAATACGGGTGCTGTTTCCCCTTGTACATGTTCCATAATTATTTTCCATTTGTTAGAAGTGTAACAGAATATGGGCAATTAGCCGTATTTTTACAAGTGTATGGGTACTAACTGATTACAATCGGTGTTTAACTTGATTTAAATTCCAAAGATCTACCTTCGTTTATTCCCATAAGTGACGAATGGCGGACTAAGACTAAGCGCTAATTAATCACGATGTTTTGCGTAGTTTCTGCGGATGAAACCTGAAAATGTGCATCGTACCACGAGGCCGGGCCAAATCGACCCCGCGCGTTATTTGAGAAACCATACGCCTCTTTTGGCATGCCCAAAATATTGGAATCGAGTTCCCTATTTTTATTTTTATCGTGATACACGGCAATGGCATAGGCGCCATACGGTAAATCTTCGTGCAACCAGGTCAATCGAGTTTCTTTAACCGGCAAAACAACCGCAAACAATGGCTTCTTTTTCTTTTTGTATGCTTCTTCAGAATCAAACATCGCAATCCTGATTTCACCTTTTATTTCAGGAATCCCCTTAATATGTAATTCAAAAGACGAGTACCGACTTTTTGTCTTTTCGGGATAGGATATTTCTTGTGCATAAAGAGTTTTTGGGCAAAGGAATAAGAAAAATAGCCAGAAGTAGATCTTCATTAAAAAGAAACGAGGTTTTATGGATGAGTATTGAATGAAGTTTAAAACCTTTTCCATTAAAATAGTTTCATCCCATTTGGCACTTCTTTATCGGGAACGGCTAAAACAATGTGTCCTTTTTCATCCGGGAAACCGGTCACTAAACATTCCGACATAAATGGGCCAATTTGTTTTGGAGGGAAATTTAAAACCGCAACTACTTGCTTCCCAACAAGCTCCTTTTTTGAATAGCGTGTGGTGATTTGTGCTGATGACCTCTTCACTCCTACCTTCTCGCCAAAATCGATGGTTAACTTATAGGCCGGCTTATGTGCTTCGGGAAAGTCTTCAATTTGTATGATGGTTCCGATTCTAAGTTCAACTTGCTCGAAGTGGCTCCAGTTTATGTGATCCATTTTTTCGGACAAAGTAAAAAATCCTCGGGGTAAGCCCACGAGGATTATTCAATCACTTAATAAAAAGCATTTCGCGATATACCGGCAGTGGCCAATAATCATCCGCCACATAACGCTCTAAGAAATCAATGGAATCGCGAATGTTTTTCATCACCGGAAGTATTTCCGATTCTACTTTAACGGAATGCTCTTGAGAATTAGCATAGGTGAGATTGGCTTGAACATTGGCCAGTTCATTCAGCGCAGCGCCCAATTTATTAAGTCCGCCATTTACACTCTCGAGCATACTGCTTGCGCCGGAGTGATCTAATCCGGAAGCTTTACTTTGCTGTACGGCTTTTCCAAGCTCATCAATGTAGCGCACAGCGGCCGGATAAATCATGGTTTTGGCAATAGATTCTATAGTATCTACCTCAATATTTCGGGTAGTTATGTATTGCTCGGTTAGAATCTCGCAGCGAGAATCCATTTCCTTCTTATTCAGCACTTTGTAGGTATGAAAAAGCTTCAAATTCTCTTTCTTGCGTAGAAAGGGAAGAGCATCAGGTGTTGTTTTGAGATTTAACAGCCCTCGCTTTTTAGCTTCTTTTTGCCAATTCTCTGAGTAACCATCTCCATTAAAAATTACGGGCATGCATTCCTTCAGCCGAACTCGCAGCACCTTAGCCAATGCTTTCTC
>JBDNFJ010000163.1:0-2141 GCA_041689895.1 Gracilimonas sp.
GAAAAATAGCGTTCATTCATAAGAACCATCAGGCTAATCCTTAATTCAAGCAAATCATGGTTCAAATAGAAAAGGATAAATCAATCATAAACCATCAGAAACAACCAGACATAGAAAAATCCCCCGAAACAAAAAGTGCATTCGCTTCGGAGGATCGTTATCAAGATTTTATTGTCAAATAAGATTGATTATTCCTTTTTCGGGCCTACCTCAAGAACCCCTGTTGCACCACGCTCCGCATCGGCGAATTCATGATCAACTAACACATATTTTCCTTCTTCGGGAGCTATAAATTCCAACGTTGCGGAAGCAGAGGCACCCAACAACACCGTTTGCATGCCGTGCAATTCATTATATGGATTTCCATTCAACCACACGCGATCAAAAATTCCACCAATTAAGTGAAAGCTGGAAGTACCGCTTGGTCCGTTGTTAGAGAAATAAATACGCACTCTTTCGCCGGCGTTTGCGTTAAGGGGTTGGTCATGCAGAATCTTCTGGTGCCCGTTAAATACTACTTGAGATGGATTCTTATTGAAAGCCGCATCGAAATCGAAATCATACAATTCCCCTACTCCTTTCTTTAGATAATATTCGGACTGAACAACTACATACTCTCGATCAATTTTCTTGTCGGTTGGGTATCCATCTTTAGGTGAAACCACCACCACCCCGTGCTGCCCCATTGCCGTGTGCATTAACACACTCGGGGTGCCACAGTGGTAGATATACACACCGGGATAGTTCGCAACCAAATCAAAGGTAATAGTTTGGCCGGGGGCAACCATTCTCCATTTATCATCCATGGCTACCGTACCAAGGTGCATGTCCATGGAGTGAGGCATAGGAAACACGCCCGGCTTAGCTTTCTCATAATTGTTTGCGGCTAATTGCTTCATAAAAGGGGATCCCCCCTGCGTAGGCTCAGTCACCATAACCGATTCATCCGATCTGTTTTTCATTATAAATGTCACCCGATCTCCTTCTCGTATATGTAGAACTGGTCCGGGAACCGTGCCGCCAAACGTCCAAGCCTGATATCTTACTCCCGGAGCTACTTCAATTTCCTGCACAATCATATCGATGCGAACCGTGTGATGTTTGTTTCCCTTATAATTCAACGGCTCCAAATTTGGTAACATCGACAGATGATCACCCACTACGGGTGGCCCATCATAATCATCCGTATAAAGTTGTGCTTCCGGCATTCCGAAAGTTTTTCCATCATAATCATATTTTTCATTTTCAATCACCGCCATGGTAATGAAGCCCAGAACTATTGCTGCAATTACTAAAGTCAGGATTAATTTTACACGTTTCATAAGATTGGGGCTTTATATTAAGTTTTAAGACTATTTTATCTTTAATTAGTCTACTTCTATGGTTTGGCTCAAACTTAAAGCTTAATTATAAAGCTTAGATGAAGTCCACTTAAAAAATAAATTTAGTACCTTTGAGCTGTACTTTTACTAAACAACAAGGCCATGACGACATCTAATTCAACTGAAAAGAGAATTGCTGAGATTGTTCAAAAAGCGTGCATTGAAGCCGCCAGAAGTGGCTTTACCGACGCATCCATCAGTGGACTTTGCACAGAAGGCGCTATGGAAGCAGCCATAAGCGCCATTCAAATGCTGGATCTCGAGAAGCTTTTGAAGCGAAATACTCCCAAATCATGATGCAAGCCATACAAAGCTTTCATAAAGACGAACATGATGATTGGGTTGCCGTGCTTGCATGTGGACATACCCAACATGTACGGCACAACCCACCCTGGCAACTGCGCCCATGGACCCAAACTAAAGAAGGAAGAGCATCCAGAATTGGCAACGAATTAAACTGCAAGAAGTGTGAACGATAAACTTTTAAGTTCTCCCCCAACTAATCTATAGAATAGAAATACTCATGAAAACTTCCATTTTTTGGCGTACTACCATTTCCGGTTTCATAGCTACTTTTGTAATGGCCATGATTGGTTTTCTGCAGGGTGGTTTCGGCTTACCCGTTATTGATGTAGGCCATATTTTAACCGAAAGCTTTAACCATGCTCTTCTCACTCATCCCTATCATATTGTTTTCGGAAATATGGCTTTTAATATTATGGGAGTAATTCTTGCTCTTATATGGGTCGCCTTTTTTCA
>JBDNFJ010000164.1:0-4643 GCA_041689895.1 Gracilimonas sp.
ACAAATGCTAATGCGGAATCATTTAATGCAAAAATCAAACTATTTAGAGCGAATTTAAGAGGAGTAACGGACACAACTTTTTTCCTGTTTAGATTGGAGAAATTATTTGCTTAATCCCCGTAAATTTAATGTGACCCTAAACTTCCAAAAGCTGCGATGGGTCACGACTGGGTATTATTAAAGCCGGGAACTAAGATTCCTGAGTTTGCAACTGAAGCCTCTAAATTTGCTGACAACGGTTACATTCCAAAAGACACAAAAGATGTAATTGCACACACCGATGTGATTGGCGGTGGTGAAGAAACAACCATCGAATTCACAGCCCCTGCAAAAGGAACCTACGACTTTATATGTAGCTTCCCCGGACACTATGCACTGATGCATGGTAAATTTATTGTTGAATAGTAGTTTACTTAACTTTATGTAACTACTGATTTGTACCCCAAAAAACCCGACAAGTTGACCACTTGTCGAGTTTTTATTTTTTTGATTGCCACTTTTCAAGTAACATACCCGCCAATAGGAGGCTTCGTAAAACCAAGCTTTTGCAATACCTCCAGTAAACTTAGATCAGGGTTATGTTAGATAGGAAATCTTTTCTCAAACAATCATCAGTAGTCATAAGTGGACTAAGCCTCATCTCCGGCTTTTCTTTTTCGATTGCTTATCCAAACTTTACATCTCGGCGCCCCAAACCAACTGAAAGAAAGTTCAGCTGTCCAGGCGTAGAAAAAGTAATCGCTCAAATGAAAAAGGCAATAAAAGATGAAGAAGTTTCCTGGTTATTTGAGAACTGTTATCCGAACACGTTAGACACTACCGTTGATTTTGAATACATCGCCGGAAAGCCTGATACGTTTGTAATTACGGGTGATATCGACGCCATGTGGCTTCGCGATTCTACGGCACAGGTTTGGCCTTATCTCCCGCTAATTAAGAATGATGCCAAGCTCAGGGAAATGATCAAAGGGCTCATTAATCGGCAAATGAAGTGCATTATGCTGGATCCCTACGCCAATGCGTTCTATAAAGATGTAACCAAAATCTCACAGTGGAAAGACGATACCGCGCAAATGCTACCCGGCGTGCATGAACGTAAGTGGGAAATAGACTCCCTCTGTTATCCCATCCGGCTTTCAAATGCTTATTATCAAATCACGGGCGATGCTTCTATTTTTGATGAGCAATGGGATGAGGCAATGCATGAGGTGGTTAAAACCTTTCGAACGGAGCAACGTAAAGATGGAACCACTCCCTATCGTTTTAGCCGACTTACCACGGTAATGATTGACAGCCCGCCCTTCAACGGAACCGGACGGCCCATAAACCCGGTGGGACTTATATGCTCCGCATTTCGCCCTTCCGATGATTCCACTTTATTTCCCTTCCTAATTCCTTCTAACCTTTTTGCAAGCGTTTCTCTAAATCAGCTTCACACCATTTATATGAAAGAAATGGACGATCATGAATTTGCTCACCAATGTAAAACGTTTGCGCGGGAAGTAAACGAGGCTATTGAAAAGTACGCTATTCATGAGCATCTCGATTTTGGTGAGATATACGCTTACGAAGTGGATGGATTCGGAAATAAAATCTTCATGGATGATGCGAATGCACCTTCTTTGATGTCCTTACCTTACATCGGTGCTATCGAGCCTGACTCAGATTTGTATCAAAACACACGGGATTTTTTGTTAAGTGAAAAGAATCCTTATTTCTTAAAAGGTGAAGCCGCCGTTGGGCAGGGAAGTCCACATACGGGCAAAGAATCAATTTGGCCTATGGGCATTATTTTAAGAGCTATAACCAGCCAAAAAACGGAAGAAATAACCCAATGCATCACCATGCTAAAGAATACGCATGCTGACACGGGTTTTATGCACGAAAGCTTTCTGAAAGATGATGCTTCCAAATATACCCGCGACTGGTTTGCATGGGCTAACACTCTTTTTGGGGAGATGATCCTAAAAATTTATGAAGAAAATCCTGCCATTTTAAAACAGGAATTTGATTCATAGGAAAGCAATTGATTACCGTACAGAAATTACTTCAGCTTCACATTGAGTATTAGATTCCCACCTCACTGACAAGTCTGTCGGGACAGGTTCGCGGGAATAACATTGAGGCTTTGTTTATTTAATAAGCATCATTTTTCGAGTTAACTGCGCCCCTTTTGCGGTGGACAAGCGATAAATATACACGCCACTTGCAAGGCTCGAAGCATCAAAGGTAACGGTTTGAAGGCCCGCCGGCTCGTTCCTGTTAACCAGTGTTGCTACTTTACGTCCCATCACATCAAAAACCTCCAACGTAACCTTGCTACTTTGTGCAAGCTTATAACTTATCACGGTAGATGGGTTAAATGGATTTGGGTAATTCTGATTTAGAGTGAAGGAAACCGGAGTCTCAAGTTGCTCGATTGTTGTTCCTAATGAATCCACATCTTTTAAAGCAAAACGTGTCCATACGGGATAATGATCAGAGGTGGTACTTTTGTAGCTGGCTATATACGAGGTGTTTTCAAGACGCTCGGTCCCCTCGAAGTATTCATCTTTCAACCCCGCATTTATGGTAATATGATCGATAAAGGAGCCGGAAGATTGTGAACCCAAGCCTTTGTTTTCCAAACTACGAGTAATAATTTTATAGTTGGGGTCATCAACAAAATTTTTGTAGGGCGAGTCTTTCCCTGCTGTCATAGATTTGTAGGTCATGTCGTTATAATCCCCTATGAAAATTACGTTGTCACTGGTGCGCGAATTATCAAAGTAGATTTTAAGTTCTCCTGATGCCCCTAAACGCTTATTGTAGGATTCAACATCATCAAACGCTTTCGCATGGATATTATATGCATAGATTTCACGAGACTCATCCCCAATATGTGCATGGAATTGAAAGTATAATGGGTAACGACCGTTTGCCCAGAATGATTTGGTCATGTTTGCGGAAAGCATGCCTGAGCTAACAGAATCAATTACGGATCTTTTAAAGAGAAAGGCTGTCTTCTGTGTTTGCGAGAAATTAGCGATAACCCCACCATAGTTAGCCAGTGAATCTACCAGCTGACTAAAACTGGCCGTGTTTGATATTTCCTGAAAAGCATATAAATCAGCATCCATAGTGCGAATTACTTGCACCACGTTTTTAAATTGTAGATCTAAATCATCTGGACCATTTCCGTTTCCAAACCATTTGATGTTCCAAGTAACCACTTCTAAGGTACTATCAAATGGCACATCTTCGCCAGGATAGACGACCTCCTCAATGCCAAGATCATCCGTAGAGCGTGGTTTAAGCTGATACAGGCCCACAAACTTATCGATGACTCCCGTAATATTAACCGCACCAGTTGGAGCTGTAGCTCCTGATAAATTTGCATCCTTGTCAACTCGCATTAATCCCTGTCCGGTTTGATCTGAGATATCATAATTCGTTTCTCCCTGAAAAACTCCAGTATAGTCTATCGTAGTATTTACCACGGTTACTAACTGGGCTCCATAATCTCCGGAATTCATCTCCTGAATGGTGATTTTAGCAGGAGTTACTTCTTTTCTTGGGGTATCAACTATATCAAATGTGACATCATTGTCTGTATTAGTTGCAGCAATTTGCATCAAGAAATCGGATGGACTCCCAGGGACGCCTGGCGGTTGGAAGTACCAAAGTGGTCCCGTAACTACTACCGAGTCTCCTAACTCTACGGAGGCGTGCAAGTCTGGCCAGTACACAGCAATTGCAGCCGTATTATCCTGAATAAATGCAGGACCATCAAATTCATTAGCTGTCGTCACCCGGCCACCTACCGTTACACGTGTTTCATAAGGCAGTTGACGCGCTGCGGCTATAGTCATAACCTGATTATCAGCAAATGCTTCTCCTGCAACATTGAAGATAAATTCTGAATGATTTACGGCATTACTCGAAATTGTAATTTGGCCGGTAAATATTCCGGCTGATTCTGGAGCAAACGTTAATTTGAACGTTCCGCTTTCACCGAATGCCAAAGATGAATCGGTAAGTGCAGAAATGCTGTATCCATTAGCAGGGCTTACAACCGAAGTAATTTCTAAAACTTCATTACCTCTGTTTTTAATTTGCACCGTTTTGGATCGTTCTGAACCTGCTATGGTTCCTGCAAAATAAACCGAATCAGCTTCATCTACTTTCTGTCCATCAACAAATAGGGCAATGGTTGCTTTATCTTCTGGGACGATATAGTCTGAGATTTTGACATCATCAATGTTTACTCTACCACCCGCAGTTTTGTTAAATCTGAATCTTACATCATCCTGAATTTGTAATGTTAATGTATAAAGCTCAAGATCATCTGTTACACTAATCTCATCGCCTGCAGTCACCCAATTGGCACCACCATCGGTAGAATAATACACCTGTATCTTCCCATTTCCATCACCGCTGAAGCCAGAATTACCTGCAAAAAAACTTAATTCGTTTACTCCATTGGCTTTATCGAAATCCATTCGTAGAAAGCCTTCTCTAATACGCACGGAGTAAGAACCGTTCTTAAGATCCCCTGAACCATCAGCACGGTTAAGGGCATCTTCCAGAAACCAGCTTCCAGTCTCAAAGGCTACAGTGCCGCCAGCGTACCCAAATTTATCGGCAGATTCAAAGTCCTCAAA
>JBDNFJ010000165.1:0-7526 GCA_041689895.1 Gracilimonas sp.
AGTGCCTTTTTGGAATATCCACCGCGTTCCACTTTGGGGAGCCACTGCCATGATGATGAGTGAGCTGATAGAACTGTATAAACAATTTCTCGCTGAAACTGATAGCTGATAGCAAAGTTTTCAGAAGCCTACTGTTCATCCAAATAAAAGTTAACCAAAAATTTGTGCTATAAAACCGGTGGCTACCTCCACAAGTAATTCCTAATTGTTATCTTATAGCTCGTTTTAAAATTAACAGAGATATGTCGCTTTTACTTATAGCTAAAAACCGAGATTTAACTTCCCTGCAACAAGCCATCTTAAAAACAGACCCTGATTTGGATGTAGAGGTCTGGCCGAAGGTTGAACATAAAGAGCGGGTTCGTTTTGCCGTATGCTGGAATCATCCCAAGCATGTACTGGATGGTTATCCTAACCTGAGCGTAGTTTCATCGTTAGGCGCAGGAATTAACCATCTTTTGACTGATGAAGCCCTGCCTGCATCCGCAAAAATATGTCGCTTAGTTACCACGGCCTTAAAAGATCAAGTAGCCGAATATATATGGAATGCCATTACCAATTATCGATTGCATTTTTATACGTATATGCACCAGAAAAATCAGGGTTCTTGGAAGCCTAAAGGTGCCATCGAAAAAGAAGAGGTACCTGTGGGCATTATGGGATTGGGGGAGATAGGAACAGCTGCAGCAGAGTTGCTTGTAAAGCAAGGATATTCGGTTTCAGGCTGGTCTCGTTCCAAAAAAGAATTGCAAGGAGTTACCACATTTGCGGGCATTAAAGGTTTGGATGACTTCTTTTCTGCGACCAAGATTTTGGTCTGCCTTCTCCCCCTCACCGATGAAACGGAAGGAATTCTCAATCTGGATATATTCAAAAAGATTCGAAAACCCGGCTATCTTATTAATGTGGGACGTGGAAGCCACCTTGTGGAAGAGGACCTGATTTACGCCCTCGATACGGAGTTATTAGCAGGCGCCTGTCTGGATGTATTTGAAGCCGAGCCGCTCCCCGAAAAGCATTCATTTTGGAATCGGGAAAACATTATGATCACACCACATGTTGCCGGAATTACTCCTGTGAAGGAAGCTGCTGAGTTAATCATAGAAAATTATAAACGCTCGCTATCGGGGATGGAGCTGATGTTTGAAATAGATAGGGAAAAAGGATATTAGAGAATCTCAGATGGTGATTTCAGTTAAGGAAAAATTCCTTCCAAAAATTAACTGAACAAGCGAACCAGTACATATCCCAGCCAAACAAAAATTAAACCGACGGTTACCTGCAAACCCAGATTCAGGAAGCTCAACAGGAGTTTTCCATTTTCCCAAAGCAAGAATGTTTCGTGAGAGAACGTAGAGAAGGTGGTAAAACCTCCCAGTATTCCCACAAATACAAACAGCCTAACTTCCGGACTCGACCATGATTTCATTTCAAAAAGTCCGGCCAGAAACCCAATAATCAAGCATCCCAAAAGATTTACTAAAACGGTTCCATAAGGGAAATGGGACTCTTTGAAGTGGGATTGAGCAAATAAGGAGAGTAGATAACGCAAAGAGGCTCCGATGAAACCACCGGAGCCTACCGCTATAATGTTAAGCCAATTGGTGTTCATATCAGATGTTTACCTGATGTATCCAGCCAAAGGTATCTTCCTCGTGGCCGTACTGAATGTCGGTGATGGCATCAAAGCATTTTTGGGCAAACTCACCCGGTTTTTCACGATCCAGCTCAATATTATTGCCTTTATGGTGAATTAAGCCAACCGGCGATATAACTGCTGCGGTGCCGGAACCAAATACTTCTTTCAGCGTGCCTTTTTCATTGGCTTCAAAAATTTCATCAATTGTGATACGGCGCTCTTCAACTTTCAAACCCCATTCCTTAGCAAGAGCAAGCACAGATCGACGAGTTACCCCCGACAGAATAGAACCGGTAAGAGCCGGAGTTACTAACGTATCTCCTATCAAAAAGTGGATATTCATGGTGCCCACTTCTTCGATGTATTTATGTTCTTTGGCATCTAACCAAAGCACCTGCGTATAACCTTGTTCATTTGCTTTTTTAGCAGGAAGAAAACTACCTGCATAATTTCCAGCTGCTTTAGCTTCACCCGTTCCACCATTTACGGCTCGCACATAATCTTTTGTAGTTGTGAGAGAAACCGGATTAAATCCTTCCGCATAATACGCCCCCACCGGAGATGTAATAATTTGAAAGGTAAATTTATCGGACGAACGGGCGGCCAGCAAATCATCGGAAGCAAATATAAACGGGCGAATATACAAAGCAGTCCCTGTTTTCTTAGGAACCCATTCGTGATCCAGCTTAATCAGAGTGTCCAGCGCGTCAATAAAAGTCTCATAATCCGTTTCAGGAATACACAGGCGGCGACATGAATTATTGAAGCGCTCGTGGTGCGTTTTAGGGCGGAATATATGTACGGTATGCTCATCCACATAAAAAGCCTTCATTCCTTCAAAAACAGCCTGTCCATAATGCAGTACGTTCATGGCCGGGGTAATCTCAAATGAACCATAGGGTTTGATAACAGGCTCCTGCCATTTATTATCCTCGTAGCTACATTCAAACATGTGATCAGAAAACTTTCGGCCAAACACAAGATTGTCAAAATCAATCTCATGGATACGGCTTTCTTCTACGGGTTTTATCGTGATATTGGTATTTATATGGGTCTCGTTTTTCATCTTTTTAAAATAATATATTTCGGGTAAAGTAACAGTGCCGGCACCGTAGATACATCAAATGGCGCCGGCTTTTACGGCATCATCCCGTGCTTTGCATGGCGGCCGCAATACCGTTAATATTTAAAAATAACACCTCTGTCAGCTCTTCTCTCTGCTGATCGGTTTCTGCTCTCTTCCACCGCTTCAACAATTCCGCCTGAATTATATTTAGCGGATAGGTAAACGGGTTTCGGAATAATATGGAATTTTGAATCACTTTATTGTGATCTAAGATATTATCATAACCCGTAATGGAGGTCATCCATTCTTCTGCTTTCTCGAAATTTGAAGTCAATTTGTTGTGAAATTTGAGTGATTCCGTGTTGTACAACTTGGATGTAGCTAAATGAGTGCGTGCCATTTCGCGCTGCGAGTTATCCAGCACCGTTCGGAAAAACGTCCACTCTTTATTCCATTTCTGCAACACTTTAAGTGCTTCTTTATTTTCTGTAGCTACTTTCTGTAAAGCAACGCCTGCGCCATACCAGCCGGGTGCGTTATATCGAACTTGTGTCCAGGCAAAAACCCAGGGAATAGCACGCAGGCTATCAAAGGTCATAGAACCTGAAGCACCGCGTGAAACCGGCCGAGAGGCAATCGGTAGCTTTCCAATATGTTCTACCGGAGTGATACCGGTGTACCAATCCCAAAACTCAGGGTCATCAATCAGCTCACGATACGCTTGCATACTGGTTTCAGCTAACTGCTCTATAATTGCCCGTTCCTCCTCTTTTTTAGACAAATAGCCGGCAGATTCTGAATGTTGTGCCATGGTAACGGTGGCCATCGCATTCACAATTTGCTCCAAATGGCGGCGCGTAATAGTCGGTAGCATATAGCGGAATGAGATCACTTCTCCCTGTTCCGTAAAACGAATACGTCCATTATTAGCTACCGGCGGCATGGCAACAATAGCTTTGTTCGACTGCCCTCCGCCACGACCAATGGTTCCGCCACGGCCATGAAACAACCTAAAATCAATTTCATATTTACGACAAACGGTTCCCAGCTCATACTGTGCTTTATTTAATGCCCAGTTGGCCATCCAATAGCCACCATCTTTGTTGCTATCCGAATATCCCAACATAATTTCCTGAAAATTATCCCTCGATGCTAAATGCTTCGAGAAAAGCTCATTTTCATACATCTCTTCCATGAGGTCCGCAGACTTATCAAGGTCTTCGATGGTCTCAAACAGTGGAACCACATCCAGCTGACTTTCAATTTTTTGCCCCGAATTGCTCCAAAGTCCCACTTCTTTGGCGATAAGCATCACTTCCAGCATATCACTAATTCCATGCGTCATGCTAATAATGTAGCTCCCAAAGGTATCGGGATCCAATTTCAACATATCACTGATTTCCTCAAATACCATCATAACCAAGTCGGATACTTCCGAGCGAGCGCTCTTCACCGGACTTAAAGGTCGAGGATTTGAAAGCTCTTTAATCAACGCTTCTACTTTCTCATTTTCACTCAGCTCGGCATAATTATCTAACACCTTAGCTTGGGCAAATAGCTCAGTCACCGTTTCTTCATGTAATCGGCTATGTTGACGAATATCGAGCGTACTTAAATGGAAGCCAAAAGTTTTGGCACGAATGAGGAGATCTTGCAGGGGGCCTTGCTCCGATAAGCCGGATAGGCCATGTTCAACCAAGCTTTTTTTAAGAATCTCCAGATCACCAATAAAATCAGAAACCGTATAGGTTGGTGCCGTTTTCAAAATCTCGGCTTTATCCTTGGAAAGTTCATCCAGCAGAAACTGAATTTTATGCATGATATGCGTCACTTTTCTGCGGTAGATTTCATGCTTATAACGCCGTTGGTAACGCTCTGAAAGCGGAAACTTCAGTGCGTCTTTATTCACCGAGGCTATCAAATCATCCGAAACCGGAGCTTGCTTATCTGAAACACTTAGATATCGGCGCAGCTCATTCAATTCATCCAAATACAGACCAAGTACCGTGCGGCGCTGCTCAATAACCGTTTGCCAAGTCACGTTAGAAGTTACATTTGGGTTCCCATCGCGATCGCTTCCAATCCATGAGCTGTATTTCAGCACAATAGGCACTTCCGGATGCTTGTTGTAATAGGTATCAAAAGCATGACGGATGTCGCGATATAAAACGGGGATTGAATCCCATATGGAGTGCGTGAAATAAAACAATCCGTTTTCAACTTCATCCTCAACGGTAAGGCGCTCGGAACGAATTTCGTCAGTCAGTAACAATAATTTTAGCTGATTTAGGATTTCACGCCGTAAATCGATTTTCTCATCCGGCGTGCTTTCAGTATCGCTCATGCGTGAAATCATTGAAGCCAGCTCCTGCTGCTTTAGCAAAACACTTCGTCGGCGGGCTTCGGTCGGGTGCGCCGTAATGGTGGGCTGAATATCCATCTGCTCAAATACATGCAGCGCTTCTTCGTAGCTGTATCCGGCTTCTTTCATCTGATACACAGACTCGGCTATACTCTCTTTTCGGGGAGATTCCGGTGTTTCTTCAAACTCCCGACGCCTATTTATCCGGCTGATTTCGTGTTGTTCTAACGAATTCACCAGGTGGAAAAAAGTAGTGTAAATCCCCAGAATGTCTTTGATGTCTTCCAAAGAATGATCGCTCATCTCCTTCTGGAGCGTTTCTAACATCTTCGCGTCTCCGCCATCTAGGGCTTTTGCGCTGTCAATTGGAAGCGTACCTAATTTCTCAACGAAAGCTTCACCGTATTTTTCGGCTGTAATTTCCTCGAGAATTTCTGTAAGATTGATAACACGTTTTGAAAGATTTTGACTAATACCACTACTATCAGCAAGTTCGCTGACTGTTTTTTTCCAATACATTTGAGTTTTTGTTTTAAATGAGTGTGTGAGTGAGTGAATAGTTAAGGTATAAATAATTAAACTTTTAGTTAATTTCTTTAAACCAAACCATCCTCTAAATATACATCGAATGAGTGAGAAACGCTGTGCTTGGGCTGAAGGTGAATTTGAAGCTTATCAAAACTATCATGACAACGAATGGGGTGTGCCTGTGCATGACGACCGAACCCATTTTGAATTTCTGATTCTGGAAGGTGCGCAAGCCGGACTCAGTTGGTCCACCATCCTAAAACGTCGCGAAGGCTACCGAAAAGCATTTTCCAGCTTTAATCCTGAGAAAGTAGCTCGTTTTGATGAAGAAAAAATACAGGAGCTTTTGCAAGATAAAAGCATCATCCGTAATAAACTAAAAGTACGTTCAGCCGTGAGCAACGCACAGCATTTTCTGGAAATTCAGCAGGAGTTTGGTAGCTTCGATACCTACGTTTGGAATTTTGTTGGAGGTGAGCCAAAAGTAAATCATTGGGAAAGCAGAGACCAGGTTCCCGCCACTTCCAAAGAATCTGAAGCCCTCAGTAAAGACTTAAAAAAACGCGGATTCAAATTTGTGGGAAGCACCATCATGTATGCCTACCTGCAAGCTTGCGGACTAATAATGGACCACAACGTACATTGTTTTAGATATGATGAGTTGGGTGGG
This sequence comes from Gracilimonas sp., assembly GCA_041689895.1. Lineage (GTDB taxonomy): Bacteria > Bacteroidota > Rhodothermia > Balneolales > Balneolaceae > Gracilimonas. The sequence goes on from JBDNFJ010000165.1 coordinate 6,266, forward strand.
TGATGGATAAGAAAAAGGTCATTAACTCCATATCTAAACCAGCTCCACCTTTCTACATTAGTTCTACGAATCTTTCTTATCTGCCAACCATACCTCAATATTATCATCTACATATTTGACGGAAAAATCGGCGCGTTCCAAAAGAGCTGATGCAACGGCAGAACGGGCTCCGGTGCGGCATGAAACAATGATAGGCTTATCGGTGGGTACTTCCTTCATACGATCTAAAAGCCGCGTGTGTGCAATGTTAAATGAATCAGAAATATGGCCTACCTCAAACTCTGATTTTTTACGTACATCCAGCAAGTTGGCTTCTTTAGCTTTCAGATATTCAGCTACTTTGCTAAAGCCGATGGTTTCAGTTTGAAATAGCTCCCCACCTTTTTCACCAAAAGCTTTTAGCTCTTCGGGGGTGGCATATCCTTTCACCTTATCTAACCCAATGCGGATTAGATCTGTTATCGCTTCCTCAAGGTTATACGTTTCCACAATTAAATAAATATCTTCCTCTTCCCGTATATATGAGCCCGCCACGGTATTGAATGTTTTATCTAATGGAGCCAGCAGAGAACCCTGAATATGCCCATCCATAAAAATGTTTCTATTTCTGGTGTCCAAAATCACGGATTGATTGAGGCGAACCTGTCCAATCATTTTCTCTATCGAAGTGTGTTCCGGCTTCGGCATATCCCCCAGTACTTTCGGCCCTTTTCGGTTGTCTCTTTTCATCCGTGCAAAATACAGTGGCGGTTCCGGCTGGCCTTCCAAAATATAATCCAAAAATTCCTGCTCATTAATAGCTGCACGAACCGAACCATTAAATCGCTGCTCATATCCAACGGTTGATTCAGGTACCGCACCCAGCGCTTTACCACAGGCACTTCCGGCTCCATGTCCCGGCCAAAGCTGCAAATACTCCGGCATGGTTTTGAACTTTTGGAGGGATTGGTACAACACTTTTGCCGAACTTTTCATAGCTCCTTTTTGTCCCGCTGCCGATTCCAGCAAATCAGGGCGTCCCACATCCCCCACAAACACAAAATCGCCGGAAAGAATACCCATTGGCTCATCCGTGGCAGCTCCATCTGTTACCAAATAACTTATATGTTCTGGCGTATGTCCGGGACTAAAAACCGTGGTAAACTTAATATTCCCAATGCTGAATTCATCCCCATCTTTAAGCAGCTGGTGATTATAATCACTGCCCTTCAGCCATTCGTACTTCCAGTCTTTATCGCCTTCGTCAGAGGCGTACACTTTC
>JBDNFJ010000166.1:0-1897 GCA_041689895.1 Gracilimonas sp.
GCTGAAAGAAATCAGTTTTCTGAAGCAGACTGGAAGTTGAAATCGAATGAAATTATACATCAGCTTCTCCAAACAGAGGAGTTTCAGCAATCGAGCGTTATTCATTCTTACATCTCCATGAACAACCGTAAAGAGGTGAATACAGAGCCGCTAATCGAACATATTCTGGAAAGCGATAAGCGGTTATATGTACCTATAACGAATATTCAAGAGGGCACACTGTCACATAGCGAGCTAACCGATTTATCCGAACTTGAAACCAATAAATGGGGCGTTCGAGAACCTAAGCATTCAACTGAGCTCGATTTTGAAGCACTGGATATGATTATTGTCCCCATGGCAGCAGCCGACCGAAAGGGAAATCGTCTTGGGTATGGGAAAGGCTTATATGATCGGTTTTTGGCTGGCAGCGTAGCTGTTAAAATCGGCTTAGTTTTTAAAGATTTTCTTTTTGATACTATTCCGGTAGAAGATTTTGACGAAAAATTGAATATAATTATCACGGAAGAAGAAGTGATCTACTTGTAACATTGAGGACAAATGCGCGTAGGGTTGCGAAGAGGAAAATATTATGGCTGAACAAACAAAATCAACATCAACATCGCGGACGGGTACGGCTACCTTAGAATTTAATGAGTTTGAATTAAATTCAACCATGCAGGAATTTCTTAAAGAAGAGGAGAAGGAAACCGGAAAGAATATCTGGAATGTTGCTACTATTTCGGGAATGGTGATGATATTTTTAGCCTCCACTTTTGCCATTCAATCCATCGGTTTACCAGTTGGTGGTTTTTTGTCAGGTTTATCAGAAGGCTTGGTAGAATCATCTGTGTTGCCTTTATTAGGTGGAGCACTTATTACGTTCGTAGGATTTGGTTTTTTAGTGGGAGATCGTAAGCGTTCACGTAAAGTGAAGAAGGAACGCAAAAAAGCAAAAGCGGCTTCAGCCACTTCATACACCGATATTCCGGGTTCCGAAGACCAATCATTGGGAGGGAAATCTAAATTAAAGAATGCACTCGATTCCAAATCTGGAGATTCTTACAGTAGCTCTACATCCATGGATTTTGACGCGTATGGTTACCAAAATTCCAAGCGACTCATGAAGTCTCGCACCGACAAAAAATGGGCGGGTGTTTGCGGGGGGCTGGCAAAGTATTTTGGCATCAGCCCTACGGTAGTACGAGTCTTGTTTATTGCAACAGCCTTTTTTGGATCTGGAGCCAGCGTGCTAATTTATATAGGCCTCTCAATGGCCATGCCCAAAGAGCCCATTGATATGATGGATGACTTCGATTATTAGAAGGATTTGTGTAATTGGTCTAATAAAAACTTCTATTTTTTCACAAATTAAAAATTCTCTTAGATGCTATGGTTTTGAGCTAAATCTGTGGCTGTGCAGCTTTCTATTCATTAGGTTAATCACATTCGGTTGTATTGCAAATGGCATGCTATTTTAGGCGTGCCTTATTATTATCCAACAGATAGGATAAGGTTTTGAGTAACCAAAGGAACTGTACAAGCCAATGACCGAGAACATTCAAGACGAGAATGTAAGCAGCTAAATAGGCAGAGATTGAGCCGATAGGCAGTTTCTGTAATTCCCAATAATGTCATCAAATAAAAATTACTTTAACTGCCTAAAAAATTATATTCTAAGCCTACTGAAACAGGCATAAATAAAAGCGCATTGAAACCAGCCAATAGCACAATTTTAATTGTGGATGATACTCCTGCTAACCTCAGGCTTTTATCGCATGTATTGTCGAAAAATGGTTATGCCTATCTTGAGGCATCCGATGGCGAAAAGGCTCTTGAATTAGCCGAGAAACATCACCCTGATCTCATACTTTTAGACATTATGATGCCCGGAATGGATGGATTTGAGGTTGTGAAA
>JBDNFJ010000167.1:0-2343 GCA_041689895.1 Gracilimonas sp.
CTGATTCACATATATGCAGAAGCCCCCGATTACAATTGGGTGGGCGATTCTGACGAAGGAGTATCTTGCGTTGATGATGTAGCAAGAGCGGCAGTGGTCTATTTGCGACATTATGAGCTCACGGGGAATGAAGAATCTGCTAAAAAAGCCAAACAATTATTGCGCTTTGTTTTGTATATGCAAAATGAAAACGGACTCTTCAATAATTTCATTTTTTCCAATCTGCTCGACAAAAACACCACACACCAAAATAGCGTGGCTGATAAAATGAATTGGTGGGCTGCACGAGCCGTTTGGGCATTGGGGACGGGAGCCAGAGTTCTTGCCGAAAAAGACACGGCTTTTTCACAAATGTGTCTTACTGCTATCGATAAAACGATGCCTCATATTCAAGAGTTGGTTTCACATCATCCCACTTCAAAAATGATTCATAACTACCGCATGCCTACGTGGTTAATTAGCGGTTCGGGCTCTGATGCTTCTAGCGAATTAATGCTCGGGTTGGCATCTGTACAAAAAATAGCTCCAAGCCCTGATTATCAGAATGCCATTGATAAGCTTGCAAAAGGCATTTCCATGATGCAGTACGGCAGTATTAATGAAGCGCCGTATGGCGCGCACATTTCTTGGGAAGGAGGCTGGCACGGCTGGGGGAATTCTCAAACCATGGCACTTATAGATGCCGGTAAGCCCGAAAGTGCTATTGAGGAAGGAAATAATTTCTATCCGTGGTTGCTGGTAAACGGATGGATTCATTCATTTAAGCTTTCTAATCCTCAGCAACCCCGATACTTTGAACAAATTGCTTATGCCACACGTGGAGTAGCCGTTGGACTTGTTCGATTATATGAGGAAACACATAATGAAGATTATGCTATTATGGCCGGGCTTGCAGCAAGCTGGTTTACCGGAAATAATGTGGCAGGCAAAAAAATGTACAATTCGCTATACGGCTATGGATATGATGGCATTAATGATGCAACTATGATCAACGAAAATTCCGGGGCGGAATCTACTATTGAAGCAGATATGACCATCCTCGAAATTGAACAGCACCCATTAGCTGAAAAATGGATGAATTCAACCTCACAAAATCCGGTTGATGTTCAAATTGAGGGGAAAGATTATAGATATAAAGTTTTTGAGGTTGAGCAGGGTAAAGAAATTGAAAAGATCATTTTAGTTCTGAACCTGTCCGATTCATCTTATGAACTGCTGAATGAAACTGAATTCAACGAATTATTGAATAACTAACAACACATTATTAAAGAAAAACGAATGAAATTTATCAAAACACAAACTCCGGTTTTATCTCCAAGAGAGGATATAGAATGGGCAAGTGGTGCTGTATTTAATCCTGGAGCTTGGTACGAAGATGGGAAAGTGCATTTATTGTTTCGAAGTATTCCAAAAGGATATGAAACACAGAAAATTGAAGACCCAGAGTCTGGGGAACCGGATACCGGCTTTGACAATAGCTATATCTCCTACATTGGTTATGCTACCAGTACCGACGGGATAACGTTTGATTGGCAAAAGGCGCCCTTTATTTCACCAAAAGAAGACTTCAATAAATTTGGAGCTGAAGACCCCCGGATTTCGAAAATAGATGATGAATATTTGATTACCTATACGGCGCTAAGTCGCCCTGCGTTTGATGAAATTGGTGGAGTTAGAATTGGATTGGCTTCCACCAAGGACTTTCAGTCAATTCATAGACACGGTATTGTGGGCCCACCGAATCGTCGTGATAAAGATGCAGTGATTTTTCCTCGGAGAATAAACGGTAAGATTATGATGCTTCATCGCATTGTGCCAGACATCCAGCTCATTGCTTTTAATGATTTAGACCAACTTCATAACCCGCCGGCTCACCTTTGGGAAAACCATCTGGAGAATCTCAAAGATCATGTAGTAATGAGCTCAGTATTTGATTGGGAGCAAAAGAAAGTAGGCGCTGGACCAACCCCAATTGAGACCGAGGAGGGGTGGCTGCTCATCTATCACGGAGTAGATGAAAACCACGTGTACCGAATGGGTATTGCTTTGTTAGATCTGGAAAATCCACAGAGAATCATAGCACGAACGCCTGCTCCCGTATTAGAACCTGAATTGGATTTTGAGCTGCATGGTGATGTTCCAAACGTGGTATTTCCAGAAGGAGCCGTTATTATTGATGACGTGCTACACGTGTACTATGGTGCAGCAGACCGTGCAATAGGTCATGCCCAGGTAGCCATGGATGAACTTATGCCCTGGCTGTTGAATCACAAAATATTAACCGCGAATAAATAAAAGCCAGCATCTATCATTATGCCTGAATTGAAAGAAGCAGAGCCCGTA
>JBDNFJ010000168.1:0-2814 GCA_041689895.1 Gracilimonas sp.
AAATAAAGTGAATGTTTGAGAGAATATTTTTGGCGCCGATTCATCATCCGATTGCCGCATAAAGAAAGGCTGCCAAGCCATACGAAACATCTGAACCAGCAGCAGCATAAATACCGCCAGCTTGTAGCAAGCGCTGTAAATGCCCACCACATCATCGGCCGTATGGTCGGGCCCGTATAAAGAATGCACGGTGTGAGGGTCCATAGATTTTAGAAAAAAGCGATCCATCAGTTCGTTAATCACATGCCCGAAACCTGCGGGAATAAAAGGAAGTCCAAAAATCAAGGCTTTCTTCAAAAGGTCTTTATTCCAATCTCCAATAAACATCGGTATAGTGAAAATCCAGATGGCCAGAGCAGTTAAAAGAGAGGCTGCGAGGTTGCTTATAAAAACGGCCTCAATCCCATAATCTAAGCCCAGAATTAGGTAGAAATTCAACCCTATATTAACTAATACGTTTCCAGTTTTAAGGGCAGCAAAAAGCACCGATTTCCGAACCAGCCGTAGCTCTGCAAAAGGGACCACAGCCAAGGTGTCGAAAAAGAGAATGCCCAGCATCATCCATAAAATAGGACTTCCGGCTTCGAGGCCAAGTTCAGGAGCAATCAAAGGTTCGGCCAGCCAAATCACCAAAACCAGCAAAGTAGAAGAACCGAATAAGAAAAGCTGCAGGGTTTTAAATAAACTGTTTGCCGTATCTCGGTCTTTTGCATAGCGGATATAGGAAGATTCCATTCCCATCGTAAAAAGCACATTAAACAAAGCAATAGCCGCAAAAATCAGGCTGATAATACCGTACTGCGATTCATCAAAAACCCCGGTATGAAGTGGAACCAACAGATATCCAATAAAACGGGCAAAAACGCTACTAATGCCGTAAACCAGAGTGTCTGAAAAGAGTTCTTTAAGTTTGGTCAAGGGGTTTGAGTGTGTTTGTAACTTGAAATGAGTGATAGCCGGATATTATTCTGAAAGCCGCTCCAGCGCTTGAATACCCAGCACATAACTGTACTTACCAAAGCCTGTGATGATGCCGTCCATCACCGCACCGGTAATCGACTTCTCCCTAAAATCTTCGCGACCGTGAATGTTGGAGATGTGTACTTCCACTTTAGGAATCTCCAGAGGTTCCAGCGCATCACGGAGCGCTACGGAAGTGTGAGAATATCCCCCGGGATTAATCACCAGTCCGGCAATGTCTTCTTCCATAGCCTGCTGTATTCTATCAATCAGCTCACCCTCAACATTACTTTGAAAGAATTGAAGCGAATGTTCAGGAAATTCATCCGTTAGAAAATAATTCAGCTCTTTAAGACTGCCGGCCCCATATACACCCGGATTACGCTTGCCTAACAAGTTCAGATTGGGTCCATTAATAATCAGGATATTCATAGCTCCACCTTTTCACTGATTTGCTGGGCGAGTTTCATCATATCGTCCTCATTAACTTCTACTTTCTTACCCAGGCTAAATGGTTGCGTAGCTTTGTAAATAGGAATGAGGTGAATGTGAGCGTGAGGAACTTCCAGCCCTTCTACAATAATACCTGTACGGATTGGCTCTAATGCCTGATCTATGGCCTTGGCTATTTTTTGTGAGAAAAGGGTTAAAGCCGATAAATCCTCCGGAGCCAGATCAAAGATGTAATCCACCTCTTTTTTTGGGATGCAGAGCGTATGGCCTTTTGCTGATGGATTGATATCCAAAAAAGCAAAGTGTTTATCATCCTCTGCGATTTTATAGCTGGGGATTTCTCCTTCAATAATTTTTGTGAAAATGCTTGACATAACTGTGAATGAAAGATGTTAATTTGAGTGAAGATACCATCCAAAAAACAGAAATCCTTATGAACTCTGCAAGACGGCTGTTAATTATTCCCTGCATTTTCTTTATTGGAATATGCGGTGGGAAAGTCAGCGCCCAGTCTCGGGATCTAATTGGGCTCGTTTCCGCTGATGAGATCATAGCTAAAGAGCGGATTTTTGATATTTATATCAAGCGCTATAAACCGGAAGCCGCTGCTGTTGAATATTTGAGTAGTCTTCAAGACTCGGTTACACTTTATATCTTTTTTGGAACTTGGTGCAGAGAATCGAAGAAATACGTTCCAGGACTTATGAAAAGCTTGAAGCTGGCGGATTCTAAATTCATTCGAACTATATACATAGGCACCGGTCGGCAAAAGAAAGTTCCGGATAAATTTTTAAATCAGTTTAATATCAAATATATTCCAACCGTAGTGGTTCTAAAAGGCACTGAAGAAGTAGGACGAATTGAGGAAAAGCCACTATTGCCAATTGAAGCTGATGTAGTTCAGATTCTTAAAGGGCAAAGGAAAAAGGATTAAAAAAAAGTGAATTTCACGTTGCACTGTACTTGATAAATCCCTTATCTTTGCGACCTGTTTGGGAATCGGTAGCTCAGTTGGTAGAGCAACGGCCTTTTAAGCCGTGGGTCGAGGGTTCGAGCCCCTCCCGATTCACACTTTTTTAAAGAATTTCATAATGACTCTCTCTTGACCAGCCCCATACGATTGATCTCGGATGGGGTTTTTTTTTGGCTTTTATTATCCGTTAAAACCCAACTATCCCCGTCACCTCGCACTTGATGCGTGGTCTCCCTGTCAGCGCTGGTTGCTTTAATTAGGGAGATACCGCATCTGCGTTCCGCTTCGCTACACTTGTGCGGTATGACGGGGTGTTTTCCTCGTTTACCTCGTTACGAAGCTCCGGCTTCGTAATGCTGTCGGTGAAGCTCCAGCTTCACTTTTGCAAATCAAACGGCAAATCAAACATTTTCTGCACTTTTCCATTC
>JBDNFJ010000169.1:0-18366 GCA_041689895.1 Gracilimonas sp.
ACCGATGAGATGGTGCACCAATATTTAGAGCACCATAGAAATAAAAATGATGAAGATAACTCAGATTTCATCTTGGAATGAGAGCCGGGACTTTCAGTCCCAACCCAAACCCCTGCACTTTCAGTGCAGGGTGGTTTAGTGATAGTAATGACAACGGCATCTGTGACTACTGGGATGAGTCCATGCCCATGCACCAGCAACATGAAGGAATGCGTTTTCATGATGACAATGATAACCATATCAACGATTACGTCGAGGATGAAACGCATCGGGGAGAAGGCCATGATTTCTTGGATGAGGATGAAGACGGAATTTGTGACTTTGCCCAGGACGGCAGCCCTACCTGGCACGGCCCCGGTTTTGTGGATATGAATAACAATGGGATGAGCGACCACTGGGAAAACGGGGGACGCGGCCACGGCGGCATGATGGGCGGAGGAGGTCATAATTAAGAAATTTAAGCCTTAACAATACTTAATGTAGTAAATCTCTGAACCAACCTAATTATTTGCATGAAGAACCGATATCTTCTTTTCCTTTCTCTTATTACATTACCCCTGCTCCTTAACGGATGCATGACCATGGGTTGGAGCGGAGCAGATCATAACCGTTCTCGAACAGGAACCCAGAACCAGATTTTGGTTAAAGAACGGCAAGTTGAAGATTACACGCTGACCGCCGAATTTCCTTCTTCTGTTGTAGGTGAAGAGGTTCGGTTCGCTTTTGAAATTGAAGGCGGAGAGGTCTCAAAGGGGAGCAGATTTGAGCCGATCTCCCTGCAAATCAACAAACAAAATGGAAATACAGTAGAAAATACATTCACGAAACTGTACCCCGACCGCTCCCTTTCCACTGCTACGCGCTTTGTATTTCCCTATCGTTTTGATGAGACAGGAATTTTTCAAGTTACGTTTACTCTTAATGATTCGCTGGCTGAGGAAGTGGAATCCCCATATACTATTTCGGCCAATCTTTCCGTATCTGAATCTTATGATGATTACACCCGCTCATTCAATACCACTGTCTGGATCGTGGGCGGTAGCGCGGTTATGGTTGGGATGATGATGTGGATGATTGCAGATTAAGTGTACGACTTGCATCTCTACATTCTTTAAACAACGTATTTCTGTCTGTGTTTTAAGCTAAATTTAAGGTTCTTCCGTTATATTTCGGTTCGATATTTCAAAACCGATTTTTTTTACATAATTGGAGATATAAAAGCCAGACCAGCTATGAGTGAAGATACTAACAATATAAACCGCCGTACCTTTCTGCGTTATACAGCCGCAATGGGTGCCATGGCCGGAGTAAGTTCTATTTTGCCGGCCTATGCTTTATCCGGTTTTCAAACCAAGAAAAGGGAAGTGCTGACCCCCCAGGGCCCGGATAATGTCATCGATCTTACCATCGGCAAAATGCCTCACAACATAGATGGAAAACGAGGGGGAGCCATCGGTATCAACGGTACGGTGCCCGGTCCCCTGATCCGCCTGAAAGAAGGACAAGATGTGCTTCTTCGCGTAACTAATGAACTGGACGAGGACACCTCTATTCACTGGCACGGCATTTTGCTGCCCTTCCAAATGGATGGGGTGCCTGGTGTCAGTTTTGACGGTATTAAACCCGGTGAAACATTCGAATATCGATACCCCGTACGGCAGAACGGTACCTACTGGTATCACAGCCATAGCAAATTACAAGAACAATTCGGGCACTATGGACCTCTGATCATCGATCCCGCCGATGAAGATCCGGTGGAATATGACCGGGAATATCCGGTGGTGCTTTCTGACTGGACCTTTGAAAACCCTTATAATGTGCTTGAAAAGCTGAAAAAGGCGGACGGGTATTACAACTACCAGCAGCGAACACTTGGGGAATTTTTCAAAGACACCAAGAAAGACGGATTTGGTGATGCGCTCAAAAATTACTTGTCCTTTGGCAAGATGCGGATGAGCGCCACCGACCTTGCCGACGTTACCGGAGCTACCTATACCTACCTGATGAACGGCCGGGGACCCGAATCCAACTGGAACGCCTTGTTTAAACGGGACGAAAAAGTCCGGCTCCGGTTTATCAACGCTGCTACAGCCTCCCAGTTTGATGTGCGCATCCCCGGGCTGAAGATGACCGTGGTACAGGCCGACGGGCAGAATATTGAACCGGTTCAGGTAGACGAGTTCCGCATCGGCATTGCCGAAACTTACGACGTTATTGTGGAGCCGGAAGAGGACCAAGCCTACACTGTCTTTGCTGAATCACTGGATCGCAGCGGTTATGCGCGGGGAACACTAGCCCCGTGCGAAGGTATGGCAGCCCCTGTACCCGATCTCCGCCCGCGTCCAAAGCGTTCTATGAAAGATATGGGTATGAGAAGATGGACATGGCAGGAATGAGCATGGCAGGCGGCAATATGGGTATGGACGGCATGAAGCACGAAAATAACCACGATGGACACAATGCTATGCAAATGTCCGCAAATAGTATGAAAGCCGAACCGGTAAAACACGGCCCGAACCACCACGGCCCCGGAGCTGCAGCTATTGCCAACTGGGAGTTCGACCGGCTGGACGAGCCCGGTATCGGCTTGGGTAATGACGGTCATAAAGTATTGGGTTACCGGGATTTGAAAAGCCTGAAGCCCAATATTGACAATCGGACTCCCGAACGTGAGGTAGAACTGCACCTCACCGGCAATATGGAGCGATACATGTGGTCATTCGATGGAAAGAAATTTCACGAGGTAAAAACACCTATACCCTTCGGGTATAATGAACGCCTGCGGCTAATTCTGGTAAACGATACCATGATGGAGCACCCCATTCACCTGCATGGCATGTGGATGGAGATGGAAAATGGACATGGCCAGTACAATCCACGCAAGCACACTTTGTTGGTGCAGCCGGCCCAGCGCATTTCAGCGCTTATTACGCCGCGTGATAAAGGCCGGTGGGCTTTTCATTGCCACATCCTGTACCATATGGAAATGGGCATGTTCCGCGTGGTGGAAGTTGCCGATAAAAAAGGCAATATCTATGAAAACAATGACAGGCTCTAAAATAGAAGATTTCAAAAATTTATGAACATCCAACAATTAAAATTATACGCAAAAGAAAACCTTTTTTTTTCGACCTTACTTGTGATGTTAACACTCACAAACAATTTAGCCCATGCCCAGAAAGCACCTCCATTCAGTAACAACATCTTGATGGACAACCAAACCTACGTATTTTTTATGGCAGACCGGCTGGAATATAATTTGAACAGTGGAGTGAACCCACTGGTTTGGGACGCCCAAGGATACATTGGCAAAGACCTCAGCAAGGTCTGGTTTAAAACCGAGGGAGAAGCCCTGGCCGCCAAAACAGAAGGTGAAATGGAGTTTCAGGGACTCTACAGCCGTGGCATTACTGCTTATTTTGACGTGCAGGCTGGAATTCGGTATGATGTTGCCTATAATGCCGAAGATAGCCAGTCAAGAGGCTTTGCCGTAATCGGCCTGCAGGGACAGGCGCCCTATCTGTTTGATATTGACGGCAATATTGCTGTAAGTGACGCCGGCGATGTTTCGGCCAGCTTCGAGGCTGAGTACGATCTGCCAATCACCCAACGACTGTGGGCACAGCCTCGGTTTGCCACCAATATTGCCATTCAGGAAGTGAGAAAATGGGGCGTGGGTAGCGGTTTTAATAACGTGCAGCTCGGCTTCCGGCTACGGTATGAAATTGAACGTGAATTTGCGCCATACATCGGCATTTCCTGGAATCGGAAGCTGGGCGAAACAGCTGACTTTAGTCGTACTGATGGTGGACGTGCAAGCGTCTTGGGACTGGTTGGCGGCGTGCGAGTGTGGTTTTAACTAAAAATGTAATATTGAGATCATGCCATGGATTATTTATAAATAATCCATGTAAAAACATTACAATTAATCTAAAATATTGGAGACACCTATGCACATGTTCGATGGAATGGGCGGTGGCTGGTGGATGATGATTCTATGGTGGGTCATCATTATCGCGGCAATCGTACTGCTGGTTCGTTATATGACAACCCAAAATTCAGCACTAAATATCCTCAAGGAGCGGTATGCTCGCGGCGAAATAAGCAAAGAGGAGTTTCAGGAAAAGAAGAAGGACCTGCTCGAATGACAAAAGGTATTCTACGAATCAAATTTTTTGTTTTTTAACTACAATGGCTACGGAGGATACCCAGAACATGAAATAACTGTTTATTTCTCTAAGAAGCTCAGCGGTTAATTTCTTAGAATCACTGAATCCAACAGAAATATACCCAGACAATTACACCTTAAAGAACCAGTAATGAGCGAATAAAACACTAAGTAAAGCATCATGAATTTCTACATTCTAAAATAGTTGATTAGGAATTCGATGAAGCCATTGAAAAAAATACCTTACCTCTTCTCACTCAATGTTGTTTTAATACCTGTTACTAACTAACACATTAACCAAAATATCTTATTATGATTATTCAACTTTTACCCGACTGGGCTCCCAACATCCACCCGATGCTGGTACACTTCCCGATTGCTATTTTAGGCATTGCTATCTTTTTCGATTTTATTTCCTTTTTTCTGCCCAAACCCAAAAAATGGTGGACCGAAGAAGCTACTGCTTTCTTGTACGGTGTAGGCGCACTGGCTGCTGTTATTGTCTATTATACGGGCACCTTGGCCGCGGACAGTGTAGCCGCCTCGGCTGCTGCTGAATCGGTAATGAGCAATCATGCCGATTGGGCCTGGTGGACGATCTGGTTTTATGGTATCTATGCCGTAGCACGCATTGCGGCCACCTGGATGGCGCATGAAAAGCATCGCCTGAAATTTCACCTTGGTTTTTTTCTATTATCATTTGCAGGGTTGTTTTTACTCTTTCAAACCGGTGATCACGGTGCAAGAATGGTGTTTGAATATGGGGTAGGCGTGCAGGCCGTTGAAGTTGAAAATCCCGTTGAGCACGATCATTCCAATCATGGCGGAGGCGAAGATAACCATGAAGAAGGTGAGGCAGAAAGCCATACTGAAGGAGGCAGTAGCTCTGAAGCGACTTCATTTAGTATAGAGGATAATGGTGACTGGACGTGGGAAATCGAAGATAATGCCGTTACTGTTTTAGATGAAAACTTTAACTGGCTTTCCGGCAGCGCCGAAACGGTAAATGCCGAAGCGGTTGAAACAGGGACCGGCCACGCGCTTTCTTTCTCCGGTGAGAATTTAAATGGGTTTTTCGCAGGTAATAGAACCTATGAAAAAGAACAGGTGAATTACAATGTGGATATGTCTTCCTTTGATGGAACGGTACTGTTTGTGAACCATTTGCAGAATGAAAGCAGCTACGATTTTGTATCTATTGCATCCGACGGTACGGTTAAACAGGGCCGCATGAAAGATGGAAAAACAACCATATTCAAAGAGGGAAGCACCGATGTATCTCAGCCCCTGTTTGTGCGCGTGGTAGGCAACGGAGAACATTATAAAGGTTATATCAATAAGGAGGTAGTGGTGCACGGCCACGGGGATGCCCAGCAGCCGGGCACGGTAGGGCTCAAAATGGAGGGAAGCGGAACGTTATTGCTGCAGAAAATGAGTTTGACACAGCTTTAACCAGTACTTTTTTATTTCTCTGCTCCCAATTAGGTTGGGTGCAGAGAAATTTTTGCTATTTTTCTAAAAAAAGTGTCAAATTTTTTTTCTGGCAGGTTACATGGCAACATCAATGAAAAAGTAAAAGTGTAACATAAACCATAAATACTCAATTAAGATATACTATGAAAAAAGGAATTCTTGCATTTTGTCTCATTCTAACGGCGGGTCTCCTGTATGCGCATGATGGCAATCATAATAAGATGCCGAAATCTTCTGAGGTGGAAGCCGTGAAGAAAGTGCTGAAAAGCTATAAAAATGCACTCGAAAGATTGGACGTGAGCGGTACGCAAAAGCTCTTTGCAGAAAATGCCAACATCTTTGAAAGCGGAAGTTATGAGGGCACTTATCAGGATTATCTTGACCATCATATCGGACCGGAGCTCGGTCATTTTAAAGAATTCACCTTCAGTGATTATAAGGTAAATGTCCGCATGGAAGACGATATCGCCGTGGCGTACGAAACCTATAATTATAAAATAGTAACCAGTGGAGAAGACAGCCAAACCATCAAGCGGCAAGGGGTGGCAACCTCGGTACTTAAAAGGATGGGCGGTACCTGGAAGATTATCCAGAATCATGGATCATCCCGCGCTATTAAATAGGGGGCTTTGCAAAACCCTTTGATATTGTCATGCTGAACTTGTTTCAGTATCTCAAATTGTGGTTTATGCCTATTAAACATAGATCCTGATCTTGAAGCGTCGGGACAGGATGACAAGCTATGTTTTGCAAAGCCCTCAAATAAACTTGAGCCTTTCAGAACTAAGTAGAAAAGGCCTTTTCTATATAGATATAAAAGAGTATTTTTAATTCGATATGCAGTTAAAGAGGAAAAAAAAAGAATAAATTATCTATAGTAAATAATACACCCCTTAATCCCCTCTCCCTCCCGACCCACTGGGGTTCCGCTACGTTACACTGCGCTCTTTGACGCCCCGCATGACTAGTGAGTGTAATGAAGCCTGATTTTACGTGGGGCGTATGGAGTCGATGACGATGGCTTAGGTTTTTCAAAGCCCTCTGTGCAATTCAAAAAGAAGGGTTTATCCTTCTGAAAAGCGCTCCCCACACACGATGATAGCTCCGCTCAATGTCAATTTAACCATGTTTCTATTGGCTCAATTTCTCATCATATTTTGAAAATATACTGGCAATCGCTTCATTAAGTTCCTTCGGTTTATCTCGCGTATCGGTATGCAGCACGTCCGGGGCATAGCCCTGCCATACAAGCTGGCGTTCGGAGCGGTCAATAAGTTCAATGATGATGCCGCCCGCCATATGAGTTGAAGACGACGAGGTGCCTGTGGTACCGTAAAAACCGTAATAATGGCCAAAGGAATGGCCAAATCCGGGATAAAACGGAGTATAGGCGTAGGGATATCCGCCTGTAGTTCTGGTTGTTTTATCCTGCTCAATTTGAACGGTTGCATTTACCAGCAAATCAGGATTTTCTTCGTCCACGGTATAGCCCATAGCACTCATTTTCTGCTGAATAGCATTTTTTAGCCGCTTCTGTATTAAGCTGTTGAAAAAAAGGGGGTTTTCTTTTTTGCCGCTCTTTGACCCTTCTTTAAATTCATTTGCCCAGTAATAGGTTTTGTACTGGTTAAATTGTGCTCCGCGGTCGTAATCGGTAACAATAGAGGAGGATGTGGTTGAGCAGGCCGTAAATATTATTGCAATAATTGCATAGCTAAAATAATTTAACGTTTTCATAATAATCTCTCGCTTATTTTCAATTGCTTTTTTATTGAACATCAGAAGGAAAGTACACGTTCCCTTTGGCGACTTATTTAGAAGGCTCAGCCGGTTTTAAGGCGGCTTCTATGCCTACTTCTATTTGGTCATCCATACTGTAAAAAATGACGCTGGGAGGTTCCATATCGTAAGCGGTAAGTTTTTGTTCCCACGAGGCCGTAATTTTGAGTTTATTATCATCAAACTGTATGGTACCGGTATTTCCAGGGATTGGCTGACACCGTGAATCGTAAATGTACCTTTGACCGTTACTTCTTGTTTGCTCAATTTATCCGGATTGAACGATGAGGTAATTTTTCCTTCGAATGTTGCGTTCGGGAATTTATTTGCTTCCAATACATTCATCATATCCCGGTCCCGTTTGTTGTTACCGGTATCGAGGGTTTTCACGGGTAGTGTGAACTGAACGGTAGAATCAGCTATATCTACGCTTCCGCTCAGGCTGTCAGATGAACCTTTAAAAGAAAACAGGGGCGTATGACCCGTAAATTCGGCGTGCCCGCTGTCGGTTTGATAGGTTTGACCTGCTGCGAAGCAGGGCAGCAGCAGAAGCAGAGCCATAAAATAATTTTTTTTAATAATCATCACCGAAGTATTTTGCATTAATTCATGGAACAAGCTTTAGGTTAATATCGTTTCCTTCTATATTTAGGAACACATTTGCTGCAAAATAATTAGGGTTATATGTCCATTTTATAAATAACTATCAGTAGCGTCCTAAACGATTTATCTGCATCAGTCGCTCTGCGGCTGATGACCGGACCCACGCTCTGCGTGACTGAATAGCCTGCTTGAGGTTGTGCCTTTATAGTGCCGTAGAGCAGCCAAATAGGGGTTCTGCTGCAGAGCAACAGAACCAGATAAGGGGGGAGAAGGCTGATGGCTGCGGCAGGAATAAAAGGGGATCCTTTTTTGAATAGGAAAATAATACGTACCAAAGGCATGGAAACGTTATTTTATATGGAGTTCAAAAACGTTTAGGACGCTAATGAATAACTATTAAAACTAAAATCAGTTAAGGTATTATGAAACCATTAATCAGCAGTTTAATTCTACTATTTATGATAAGCGGAACCGCCTTTGCACAGCATGAACATCATGACGATAAAAAGATGCATGCGGCCGGTGATGAAAAAATAGTGCAGGTACTGGAAAATTTCCGAATGGCCATCATCAATAATGACCAGCAAAAAGCATCCGCGTTACTTGCCGATGATGCCCGTATTCTTGAAAGCGGCGGCATCGAAACCAAAGTGGAGTATCTCTCCCATCATTTCCAAGCAGATGGAAAATTCCTACGTGCGATGAAGCGGGAAATCACTTCTCAACAGGTACAAACGAAAAAACAGGTAGCCTGGATTTCTACGACCAGCACAATGACCGGCACCTACAAAAAAAGAATGATTAAGATGAGTTCCGCTGAGCTGGCTGTGCTGGTAAAAACCGATGACGGATGTAAGATATCCGCACTGCACTGGTCTTCAAGAAATATGGAATAACAGAAAATTACATAGTATCTATTAAAGCCTTCAAGCGACGTGGTTGGAGGCTTTTTTTGTATAATCAAATTATTCCATCTTTTTTTGTTTTACGCTCGACTATGGTAAGGCCTTATATTATAGCCGTCAGATGATGGCCGTTATAAACACTGAATCTCCAACGTATTGAACCAAATAGAAGCTCATTTAATCATAGCGCTGAGTTTTCTGTTTTCTCCACAAACAGTTAAAGAAACCGACTGTTTATTTCTGCTCTTTTGAGTTCCATTCATTATTTTTCCTCCTTAGGAAGTTTTGCGATTCAATCCCTTTTTTATGTAAACTCGTCCTGTTTAGAATTCAAAAATGATACGTAATACCAATTTATTTTTTAAGAGAAATCATCAAGGTTAGGACATGACCCTCATTATCCTCTTTCTAATAAGCGTCTTAATTAGCGCTTTTGGCACCTTGATTGGCTTTGGCGGCGGTGTCTTTTTAGTTCCTATTTTAATTGTATTCTTTCAGTTTCCATACCAAGTTGCGGTAAGTAGCGTGATGGCCGCGCTGGTACCGGGCTCCCTCATTTCAACCTACTTCAATCACAGAAATCACTTGGTTGATTACCGCGCCGGTACTATTCTTGAAATCCCCACTATTATAGGCACCATTGTGGGCGCATTATTGGTAAGTATTGTTCCTGTTAATTACCTGTTGATGATTTTCACGCTCTTCCTTTCTTTGTTAGGAATCAATTTCTTGCATTCGCCACAGGCTCGTACAGATAAAAATTGGGTGGATAAAATAAATGCACTTCCTCCGGCTATCATTCTAAAAAACTCACATCAAAAAGTAGCCTATCGTATGGGCGTATCGCTGGTTACTGGCTTTGGATTATTAGCAGGAACTCTTGCAGGATTATTCGGTGTTGGCGGAGGATTTATGAAAGCGCCCATCATGATTAAAGTTTTTAAAATACCGGCAAAGATTGCGGCGGCTACGTCATTATTCATGATTTCTATCACCAGCCTCACCGGCACCATCTCACACTATGCGCTTGGGCATTTTGACCTAACACAAGCCGTTCCTATTATTTTGGGCTTTATGGTGGGCGCACTCTTGGGAGGGCGGCTAAATATTGGTCTCAGCGAAAAATTCGTTGGAAAACTCATCGGCGCCGGACTTATTCTTTCAGCCGTCGCTATCATCGTTAAAATCATTTTTTTACCATAAAATCTTAATTTCTAATCCTTATGATTCATCCAAAAACCATTATTGTGATTGCGGCCTTTCTGTTGGCCATTGCCGTAGCTGCTGGCGCTCATGCTCTTAAAAACATACTTACACCCGAGCGTCTGGATACCTGGCATACGGCCGTACTATATCACGCCTTACATGCCTTGGCGCTTTTGATAATAGCTCTTATTGGCGCTCATTTTCAGATTGCTGTTACTTGGCCTGCTTCTTTAATCTTAGCGGGAATCATTATTTTCTCCGGAAGCCTATACGTGCTATGCCTTTCTGGGATGAGCTGGCTTGGAGCTATCACACCCATTGGAGGAGTCGCATTTATTGCCGGATGGCTTGTCTTGGCATTCCAGATTCTAAAAGCCGATTTTTAATCTGAGCACATGCACATCGAATCTTTTTATAGCTACTGCCACTCTCTGCCCGGCACTACCGAAGATTTCCCATTTGACCAACAAACGCTCACATTTAAAGTGATGGGAAAGATTTTTGCACTTACTGATGTGGATCACTTTGAAAGTATTAATCTGAAATGTGATCCCGTTCGGGCGCTCGAGCTTCGTGCTTCATACGAAGAAATTCAGCCCGGATACCACATGAATAAAAAGCATTGGAACACCATTAGTATGCAGGGCGGATTCCCCGATGAACTCATTCTTGAACTCATCAAACACTCCTACGATCTGGTGGTCAAAAAGCTACCCAAAAATGCGCGTGAAGAATTAGGGTTTTAACTATCATTTTCTATCCCTATTTGAAGAATCTATTCTCTTTTTTCAAATCTTCTAAATTATTGGGACTCATATAATAATCTGATTTCCAATAACTCACGGAAACTCAAACAGATAGAATTATGCTTTCATTCTTTTTTACATTTTATTAAAGTGCCTTCTTGCAATTTCTACTTCTCGCAGGTAGCTTCAACCCAAAGGAAGGACATTTGTAATTATTTAGATGATTAACAGGCAGAGTATGCAGGCATACATCATGGAGGCGATTGGCTCCTTTTTTCTGGTCTTGGTATTTGGTTTCACCGGAGACCCACTCGCCGTAGGTTTAACGCTGATGGCATTGGTATATATGGGGGCTCAGGTTTCGGGTGCTCATTATAACCCCGCCGTTTCGTTCGCCTTTTTTCTAAAAAGAAAATTACATGCGTTCGACCTCTTGGGATATATATGTGCCCAACTTTTGGGAGGATTTTTAGCCGCCGTTGTTATTTACTTTCTTGCAAATGCGGTATTTTATGTAGAACCGCCGGCCACTTCAAACCTGTACCAACAAGCTTTTAGTGAAGTTGTTTTTACTTTTATATTTGTGATGGTCATGCTTCTCTTTTCTATTTCAGCCTCACCGCCCCGAAGCCAGTTAAAGGGGTTGGTTGTGGGCCTCACTTTTGCGGGAATGTTGATGGTGAGCACCTCAATTTCGGGTGGAGTTTTAAATCCCGCTATCTCGTGGGGAACCGCAAGCCTCGACTTTATTCTCGGTGGCAATTCGTACGTGCATGTGTTGTTATACACGCTGGGTCCGTTAACGGGCGGAGCACTTGCTGCTTTTGCCCTCAGCTTTATGCATCCTGAGTTGGAAGGGTAAAATAGAAACGGCTTCCCTTGCCTACCGTACTCTCTACTCTTATATCCCTTTGGTGAGCCATTAAAATTCCTTTTACCACCGATAATCCTAATCCCGTTCCTCCTTTATCGCGAGACCGGGCTTTGTCCGTCCGATAAAAGCGATCGAACAATCGAGCTAAATGCTCCTCGCTTATACCCGGTCCCGTGTCTTTCACATACACTTCAACCGCAGCGGGATGCACATCAAAACCTATCTCAACGGTTCCTTTTGGAGTGTATTTAATAGCGTTGGAAATCAGGTTATCCAGCACTTGTTCAATTTTATCCGGATCGGCATTTACCCTGCACGGCTTAATATTCTTCGCCAATTCTAACCCTTTTTTCTGCGCAATGGGTTGATACGCTGTATATGCCTCTTCCACCAATTTTTTCAGATCAAAATTCTTGCGGTTAATGAAACTCTCATCAAAGTCGTAGCGCTGAAGGGTTTTAATATCCTCAAAAAGCCGGGCTACTCGCTTAATCTGTTTTTGAGCAGTATGGATATATTGCGTTTTCTTTTCGGGTTGAAGTTTTTCGAGCTCCAACATTTCGAGTGCACCGGAAATGGTGTGCAATGGATTGCGAACTTCATGGGTGATATCAGCAAAAAACTGGCTTTGTTTTTCGTTTAATCGCTTTAGTTTTTCATTATCAGCGCGCAATGTTTTCGCCATGTGGTTTAACGAATCGGCCAGCGTACCAAATTCATCATTCCGGTTCGAATCGATTTTCCGGTCCAGATTTCCACGGGCAATATCTAAGGCCGCCTGATTTAGCTGCTGAATGGGAGCGGCCATATATCTGGCAAATAGAAAGCTAACCACAATCACGGCTCCGATAGCGAAAAACATTCCCGCATATATAATATGGCGGATGCTTGCTACGGCTGCGTAAAACTCGTGCTTATCCTGGCTAATTCTAAGATAGTGTGCAGCATTTTCCGATTTTACCAAATCAACATAAGCAATGAGCTTAGAAGAATTTTCTGCATTTTGTATTATGGGATCACCCTCTCTTTCATCCAGCTGTTTCATTAGCTGGTCGTTTAAGTAAGATAATTCACCGCTAAAAGCGTCGGTTGGGAAGATTAAAAATCGTACTCCATCCTTATCATAAACGGCCACTTCGTATCCCGAAAGTTGAGTTTGCTGCTGTATTTTCTCGTCGAAATGCGCGTCGTTTTTAAAATTTTGTGCCGCCAGAGCAAGTTTAAGTGCGTCGCGCTCAAACCGTTCAATTCCACTTTCAAGCAAAAAACTGCGAATGGTTAAAATAGAATAGGCACTTATGGTAATAATTCCGATGATAAGCAGAATTATATACGTCCACGCCAGCTTGGCTCTTATGTTCATGTATGTAGGAATTCTTTATTAAATCCGTAACCCACGCTACGATAGGTTTTAATGAGCTTTCCGTCTTCACCCATTTTTAACCGCAGGTTTTTAACATGTACATCTACGGTGCGGTCAAATACATATTTTTCTTCATCCGATATTCTTTTAAGAATCTGCTGCCGACTATATACGAGTTTCGGATTTTGAAAAATCATCTCCGCAATGGTGTACTCGGTATGTGTCAGGTCCACTAACTCATCGTTGATATACATTTCACTGGAATCAAGGTTCAGATACACTTGCCCAAACTGAAGCCAATTTCCTTTTTCTACCGAGCGGCGGCGAAGCTGAGTTTCAACATGGGCTTTCACCAAGTTTAAGCTGGCCGGCTTTTTGATATAATCGTCTGCACCCAATTCCAGTCCTTCAATTTCATCCTTTTCCTCATCGCGTGCGGTTAAAAACAGAACCGGAATTTCGTACACTACCGGATGTTGCCGAATGTGCCTGCAAATTTCTTTCCCATCGTGATAGGGAACCATAATATCGAGTATCGCAAGATGAAGATCGTTGGCGTTCTCATTGATGTATTGGATGGCTTTCCTTCCATCTTTTGCCCAAAGCACATTATAATTATTCAATTCAAGAAAATTAGCCAGCATCTCGCCAGACTCTTCTTCATCTTCTACTAAAAGGATGGTATGTTTATTACTCATTATTTTTTAAATGCGTGAACCCGGGTTTGCGTTACTGTGTTAATGTAAGAAAATCGTTGCGTTAAATACATTCTGCTATACACAGTATTACTGTTAAAAAGCTTTGCAAAACCGGTATTTTGATAATCTTCAGGTTTTAAAAGCCTAATTTATTTCATTTCGTTACCTTCATCTAAAAATCTGAATTTACGCATGAATTACCAAGGAAAAACCATTTGGATTACCGGAGCTTCTTCAGGCATTGGAGAAGCTTTTGCGCGAGCCTTCCATAAAGAGGGTGCAAATCTCATTTTATCATCGCGAAGAGCATCCGCTTTAGAAGAAGTAAAAGAGAGTTTAGGTGGAGATACTTCTACAGTTAAAATCATCCCGCTGGATCTGATGGATCCCGATTCATTTCCCCAAAAAACACAAGAAGCGCTTGCCGCTTTTGGTCAAATTGATGTGTTGATGAATAACGGAGGGGTGAGTCAACGCGCTACCGTACTGGAATCTGAAATGAGTACTCTGCGACGGCTTATGGAAATTAATTATTTTGGTTCGGTGGGCCTCACTAAGCAAGTGCTTCCACACATGGTAGAACGCCAAACAGGACATATCATCGTAACCAGTAGTGTGGCCGGGAAACTGGGCACTAAATTTCGATCAGGTTATGCGGGTAGTAAGCATGCGGTTCAAGGGTTTTTCAATTCGCTGCGGCAGGAAATGTATGAGCATCATGTGGCGGTAACCTTGCTTTGTCCGGGATTCATAAAAACCAATATCAGTAAAAATGCGCTGATGGGTGACGGCTCCAAGTTTGATAAAATGGGCGATGCTCACGCCACCGCAATGACTGCCGATGAGATGGTGGCGAAGGTGATGCGGAAAGTGAAGGCCCAAAAAGAGGAAATTTATGTAACCGGTTTTAAGGAGGGCTTTGCATTATGGCTCCAGCGTTTTTCCCCAACTTTGCTGAATAAGATTTTGAAGAACCAGAAGGTGACTTAACTCAATAAACGTCTGCGGAAATATTTCTAATTCACGATCGAACACGGGTTAGGGAAAGTTGGATTTGGGTTGATGGAAGAAGTTCAACCAGCCATTTTACCCCAACCTTTTTCTCTTGGTAAGATAAGCCAGTAACGAGGTATCAAACGGGCTTTGGGTGTCCATTTCTTCGAAGTCTATTTTAAATTCGTTACACGCCATGCGGAATTTCTTGGTGTACTCGGCTACTTTTTGTTGATAATCTTGCCGAATCTGCGCCGGCAGCACTTCTACTTCATCACCCAGTTCCATATCCTGAAATACAAAGCGCCGGTCCGGGAAATCGAGATCACGCTCGCTTTTCTTTTCCAGCACATTAAACAACAGCACTTCATGTTTGCGATGACGAAGATGCTTCAGCGCTGAAATTATGGCATCGTGTTCTTCCACATTCTCAAAAAGATCCGTGATAATAATTACCAAACTCCGATGATTCAGTCGCTCGGCCACCTCATGAATTGCTTGGGCTGAGGCTGTTTTTCGGCGTTCCTGATCCTTCGTTTCTTCACGAAGTAATTCCCGCTCCAGCTCCGTATAAATCTGTCGCAAATGCGCGTAGGTTGCCTTTGCCGGGATAAATGTTTCTATCTTATCGTTGAACGGAATCAAACCACAAGCATCGCGCTGGCGGTGCATCATGTACATAAGAGAGGCCGCATAATGGATTCCATAGCGTAATTTAGACCATTCCCCAAAATGCTTAAACAGCATAGAAGAGCTGGTATCCAGCATAATGTACGAACGGAGATTGGTTTCCTCTTCATACTGTTTCACAAAAAATCGCTCTTTTTTGGCGTACACCTTCCAATCGATATGCTTGAAATCATCGCCGGGATTGTAGGGCCGATGCTCCGCAAATTCTACGCTAAAGCCATGGAACGGACTTTTATGCAATCCCGAAATAAATCCCTCTACCACCTTTTTGGCACGAAGCTCCAGAGAGGATAATTTGGACAGTATGTTTGGTTCTAAAAGCATAATAGATGGTACTATTATAAATTTATTTATGAAAGGGCGATTAAGCTTTATCGCAGGCTTTATAAAACCAGAGAGCTTGGGTAAAAGATCAGTATTTCAAGTCCATCTTTCGGCCAAGGTTCTTCATAATTAATTCGTATTACCGGCTTATCATTCTATTCACAGGCACTCGTTCACTTCATCCTTTACTCATGTATTTCCTGAAGTTTTTGCTCAGCGTCATTTTTATTTCCACTCTACTGATCTCGCCTTCCCTTGCTCAACAACAAGATGCTGGTACAAAAATTTCGTTGTCGTCCGAGTCTGGATTTTATGTTCAAAGCGCGGATGATTTCATGGGATTTAGGATTAGCACCCGTCTGCAACAACAAGCGGGTTTATATGCTTCATTAGACCATCAGAATGCCGTTGAGACTGATTTCCTGATTCGTCGGGCGCGCCTGCGCGTTCATGGTTTCTTCTATGAAAAGAAGCTCGCATATTTTGTACAGATTCAAATGGACAAAGGCCAAGTGTTGCTTTCTAATGCCGAATTTTGCTGGAAGCCTACTAATCGATTAACTCTTAACTTCGGGCAGCTTTGGCCGGTGGGCGCTCGCCAATTTCGAACGGCATCCGGGAGCTTGCAAATGATTGACCGATCTTCCGTCACACGCTTTTTCACTCCCGGTTACGATCTTGGGGTTAGTAGCCGCTACGATATTTCTCTGGCCTCAAACTTTATGCTCAAATCGTACGCAAGTATCACTCACGGTGAGGGAATGAACGTGGCTACGGCAAGCGGTGGTTTCGCGTATGCGGGAAGAGTGGAGCTGCTGCCACTTGGAAATTTTACCAAACATAGAGATTATTCTGAAAGCGATGTGTTTGGGGAGCCATCCCCAAAACTTTCTTTTGGTGCTTCTCTACATTACAATCAGGATGCGAATCTTTTGCTGGGTGGTGCCACACAAGCGGCGAGCTGGCAAAATCAGCCTAACGACATTAGCACCTACTCAGTAGATGCGCTGTACAAGCACCAGGGTTTCTCATTACTTGCAGAGTTTATTCACCGTGAATTGCAGCAAAACAAGATTCCAAATTCAAGCCGGCAAATTTATCACCTCAACCCTTGAGCCCACCGTTCGTGTTAGTTTTTTGAATCCTGAGGATGAAATTCAGCAAATAGTCGGTGCTTTTCTTCAACGGGATATTTATACCTTAGGCTTAAACAATTTCTTACGTGGCCATGCCATCAAGCTTCAGTTAGAGGCTAATTTAATCGATGAATTAATCTCCACGAATAATCACGATTTGTACCTTCAACTATTAACGCAATTCAGCATCAGTTTTTAGGTAGCCATCATGAAATATCTCACCAAGCAATCGGTATCTGTTCTCATCGGCATCTTAGGATTTTGTGTTCCTTTTTTCGTACATATTCCCGGTTTATCTGAGGCCGGCCATGTGGCGCTGAGTATTTTCATCATAGCCGCCATTTTCTGGATGCTGGAGCCGGTACCCATTTATGCCACTTCCATATTTGTGATTCTGTTGCAAGTTTTTTTCCTCAGCAAACAAGGCGTACTTTTTCCCGAGGCTTCGGCCCAATACATCCCCAATTCCTACACAGAATTTATTGGTACGCTGGCTAATCCCATTATCATTCTCTTTCTGGGTGGCTTTGTGCTGGCAGATGCCGCGGTGAAATTCGATCTTGATAAAAACTTAACACGGGTGCTGCTCAAGCCATTTGGCTCTAAACCAAAATTTATTCTGCTTGGTTTGATGGTGGTAACGGCGTTGCTTTCAGCTTTTATGAGTAATACCGCAACTACGGCTATGATGATGACGGTAATTCTCCCCATCATTGCCCGAACCAAACCCGGCGACCCGCTGCGTATTAGCTTGGCACTCAGTATTCCTTTTGCGGCCAACATCGGCGGAATTGCCACTCCTATTGGCACGCCTCCAAATGCAGTGGTTATTGGGGCGCTTTCAACCCAAGGCATCAACATTGCGTTTACAGAATGGATGGTGCTGGCCGTTCCTTTAGTGTTGCTCATGTTGATTGCTGTCTGGCTACTTCTTTTCTGGATGTTTAAGCCGGCCACCAAGAAAATAGAATTAGAAATATCCGGTTCTTTTCAACGATCCGGGTCGGCATACTTTGTGTATCTCGTGTTTGGAATAACGATTATTCTGTGGATCACCGAATCGCTACACGGCATTGGCAGTAGCATCATTGCCTTAATTCCGGTAGCCGTACTTTCACTTACCAGTATTCTTGATAAAGAAGGCATTCGAAAACTGCCGTGGGAAGTCCTTTGGCTGGTAGCAGGGGGAATTTCGCTGGGTATTTCTATGGAAACGACCGGATTGGCCGAATGGATTGTAACCAGTATTAATTGGTCGCTATTCAGCCCCGTAGTAATGATTATCGTATTTAGCGCAGTAGCCATCATCATGTCTAACTTCCTGTCAAATACCGTTTCTGCAACCCTGTTAATACCGTTGGCCGTTAGCCTTGCCACTTCAGGAATGGTGGGAAGTGGATTCAATTTG
>JBDNFJ010000170.1:0-16395 GCA_041689895.1 Gracilimonas sp.
ATATGAATTACATATCCGCTTTTTTTGTAATAAATAGATATCAAGAGTGCTTTGGATACCGTTTATAAGTACTTTTGGGGAGCTATCTAATAATTAATCT
This sequence comes from Gracilimonas sp., assembly GCA_041689895.1. GTDB lineage: Bacteria > Bacteroidota > Rhodothermia > Balneolales > Balneolaceae > Gracilimonas. The sequence continues at coordinate 101 of JBDNFJ010000170.1, forward strand.
ATGAGTAAAACTGCTTCCATCGATAAATATGACCTGAAAGGGTATAAGCTAAAAAAGGCTCAGAAAGATGATCTGCAGCAGTTGTTAGTGGTATGTCAGGAGCATATCGACGATGTGGACGAGGAAGCGGTGACTACGGCCTTCAAGCTGTGTTACCTTTCTCATGAAGACACGATGCGCGCATCCGGTGAACCTTATTATTACCACCCGGTAGAAGTAGCTAAGATTGTAGCTAGCGAAATAAACATCGATGATGTATCCGTGATCGCCTCTCTGCTACATGATACCGTTGAAGATACCAATGTTAATTTGGATGATATCCGCTTTTGGTTTGGCGATGAAGTAGCGGTAATTATAGATGGGGTGACGAAAATAACGGGGGTCTTTAAAAGTCGCGATAGCAAGCAGGCCGAAGCCTTTATGAAGCTGCTTCTTTCCATGGCGGAAGACATTCGGGTGGTGCTTATTAAATTTGCCGATCGCCTCCATAATATGAGAACCATTCAACATCTGAAGCGGGAAAAGCAGATTAAAATTGCTTCCGAAACGATGGATTTATATGCGCCTTTAGCTCACCGTTTTGGACTATTTAGGATTAAGAATGAGCTTGAAGATTTATGCTTCAAAACGATAGATCCCACTTCGTTCAAGTTTGTTGCTCGAAAGCTGCGGGAGAAGAGAGAAGACCGAGAAGAGTTTATAAATGAATTCATGGAGCCGGTGAGCAACGAGCTTGGCAAAATGAATTTCGAGTTTGAGATTAAAGGACGGCCCAAGCATATTTTTTCCATTTATCGGAAAATGCAGCGCCAACAGAAGCCTTTTGAAGAAATTTACGATCTATTTGCCATTCGTATTATTCTGGAAGATCCGCACACCAAAGTAGATTGCTGGCGCGTGTATTCCATCATTACCGATTGGTACACGCCCATTCCTGAACGTTTTCGTGATTTTATCTCGGTGCCTAAAGCAAATGGGTATCAGTCGCTACATACCACGGTGATTACCAATAAAGGAAGGAAGGTGGAGGTTCAAATTCGAACGCGCCGCATGGATGATATTGCCGAAAAAGGATTGGCGGCCCACTGGAAATACAAAGAAGGAACCCAGCAAGGTTCCGACACCTTAGATAAATTTGTGAATTGGGTTCGGGACGTGCTGGACAATCCCCGCCCGGATGCCGCCACCGATTTTGTGAAGGACTTTCAGCTGAACCTGTATCAGGATGAGATCTACGTTTTTACGCCCAACGGTGAATTGAGAACACTCCCCAGAAATGCCACGCCTATCGATTTCGCATTCGAGATTCATAGTGAAATTGGGGAGCGGGCTATGGCCGCAAAAGTAAACGGAAAGATGGTGCCGCTGCGCCAGAAACTGCAAAATGGAGATCAGGTTGAGGTAATCACGGGAAATAAAATCAACCTAAATCGGGATTGGATTGATGATGTGGTTACCCACAAAGCTAAATCTCGTATCCGGCAGTTTATTAAGCAGAAACAACGCAAAGTAGCAGAAGAAGGACGAGAGATTTGGGAAAAACGAGCAAAACGCGGCAGTGTTGAAATCTCTGAGCAGTCATTAAATAAATTCGCCAAACAATTTAAATACGAAACCAGTCAAGAGCTCTTTGTTGATATCGGTTCCGGCGCGTTTGATGTAAACGACCTGTTCAAGGAAGTAAAAAGATATAAAAGCACCGGGCGGTTCGAAGAGGCTGAAACGGTGGAAACCAATCCCATCACCGAAGAAGAAATCCAGCAAACCTACATCAAAGCTGCACGCTCAATGGGCGATGGAAAGGCGCTGTTTATTAATGGAGAGTTGAGTAATATCAAGTACTCGTATGCCAACTGCTGCAATCCAATTCCGGGAGATGACGTGATCGGCTTCATCAGCCGTACCGGCGATATAAAAATTCATCGAAGCATGTGCAATAATGCTCAGCATCTGCTAAAAACAGAGGCGGAAAGGATCGTAGACGTAAGTTGGGCTCGAAACATCGATACCAAGTTTTTGGGTGCCATTAAGGTAATTGGGGGAGATAGGGTGGGTATGATTAACGATATTACAGATGTTCTTTCAAAATCGCTTGAGACTAATATGAAGAGTATTAATGTGAGTAGCGATAGCGGAATGTTTGAGGGAATTATCACCTTATATGTGGACGGAATCTCACATTTAGGACGAATCATGAAACGTCTGGAGAAAATCGAAGGTGTTAGGAATGTACTTCGCTATGAGTAATATTCTAATTAAGAATAGATGGATTTTTAAGATTAGGTAGATTTTTTATAAAGTAATCTGTACAATAACGGAATATTACTTGCTTTAGGTCAAATAATTTAGGTAAAGTTAAGTTACGAATAACAAGGAAGGATAAACCGATGCTAACAAATAAAATTAGCACATAACAAAATAGAGAAAAAATGATGACTTATACAAAACGAGATGTTGTACGCCGGGTCGCAGAATCCATGGACGAACCTATGATACAGGCAGAGCCTTGGGTAGATGCAGTAATTGTAGGATTAAGAGAAATCATGATGTCTGCAGATACAGAATGCCGCATCGAAATTCGTGATTTCGGAGTGTTTGAAGTGAAAGAGACCAAGGCAAAGCCTAAGGCTCGAAATCCAAAAACCAATGAGGTTATTTACGTACCGGCACATCGTAAAACACACTTTAAGCCAAGTAAATTAATGAAGAAATTTTTACGTCAACCACTGGAAGACTTAAAAAAGAAATAACCCTTTAACGGTTAATAAATTTTTGCAGGATTATGCACGCCTTATTGGAATTGATGTTGGGAAGAAACGTGTTGGCTTAGCGCAAACCGATCTCTTAAAAACGATCGCAACGCCAGTCGGCACCTTCCCGCCTGATGAGGTAATTACAGAAATCAAGAAAATTATACATCAAGCTTCTGTAGAAAAGTTTGTGGTAGGCTGGCCTTTAACCCTTCAAGGGGAAGAAGGCTCAGCTACACAGATGGTAACCGATTTTATTAAAAAATTACGCCAAGCTTTTCCAACTATAGAAATAGCCAAAGTTGATGAGAGATATACTTCAACCCAAGCTCGTAGCCTGATGGTCGAAGCCGGTATTCCCAAGAAAAAAAGACGGGAAAAAGGAAGGGTTGACCGTATAGCAGCGGCTATTATTTTACAAACTTACTTAGACACCAATACCCTATAGAACTATGCCCATAATTCCAATTGTAACATATAACGATCCTGTTTTACTAAAAAAAACAGAAGTAATAAAAGAAGATAGTCCTGAATTACAAACCCTGATCGACGATATGATGGAGACCATGTACAATGCTAATGGCGTTGGACTTGCCGCACCTCAAATTGGTCGCTCCATCAAATTATTTGTTATGGATACCGATGCCATGATCGAGGATGGAGAAGTTCCATATGGACCTATGGTGGTAATGAATCCTTTAATTCTTGAAAAAAAAGGAAATAAAATACCGCTTGAAGAAGGATGCCTAAGCATTCCCAACGTAAATGATAAAGTGTTTCGTCCTGAAAGCGTGGTCATTGAATTTTCCGATCGCGCCTTTAATAAGCACCGTATAGAAGCCGTAGGTTGGACTGCAAGAGTTGTTCAGCATGAGTATGATCATCTGGAAGGCGTGCTCTTCATTAATTATTTGAGTGCATTTAAAAAGCGCTTGCACAAAAAAGAATTAGACGGTATTGGTTCGGGAGAGACGAAGGTGAAGTATCCGGTTGTAGCTAAACAGGAAAAATAGCTATTATGAATATTATATTTATGGGATCTCCGGAATTTGCTATCCCAAGTTTGATGCAAATTCATCATTCGGAACATACCATAAGCGCCGTTGTCAGTAATGTGGACAAAAGACGAGGCCGCGGTTCCAAAACCTCACCCACGCCGGTAAAAGCCAAAGCACTGGAGCTGGGATTACCGGTTATTGAAGTAGAAGATCTTCACTCATCCTCATTCGCCCATCAACTTGAGAAGTTAAAACCTGATTTATTGGTGGTAGTTGCATTTCGAATTCTTCCAAAATCTATCTTAGAGATTCCGCGCATTGGCTCTGTGAACCTGCATGCTTCCCTATTACCGAAATATCGTGGTGCAGCACCTATTCACTGGGCTATCATCAACGGTGAAAAAGAAACGGGCTGTTCGGTATTTCTTTTGGATGAAAAGGTGGATACCGGAAATATCATTGCCCAACAAAAGGTGAGTATTGGGGAAAATGAAACCACGGGGGAGCTGTATAATCGGCTCCGTGACATGGGAAGTGAGCTGTTGTTAAAAACCATTCAGGAAATTGAGGCGAATTCGTACACCTTACAGCCGCAGCACCACGAATCTGCTTCACCCGCACCTAAATTATTTCGCGATGATTGCCATGTGGATTTCAATATGTCGGCTCGCGAAGTTCATAACAAAATACGGGGGTTGAGTCCCTTCCCAACCGCTTGGGCCGATTGGAATGGAGAAAAATTCAACATGTATCAGTCCAAATTAGGCCCTGCCATAAAGGCTTCGCCGGGAGCCCTTATTCAGCAAGAGGATACCCTATTAGTAGGTTGCCGAAAAGGTACGGTTGAGCTGCAACAGGTGCAGATTCCTGGCTCAAAGCGTATGTCAGGAACCGAATTCATTCGCGGGTATAATGCAGTAGGAAAGTTAACATGATTTTTCTAAAATTTTAATTTGAGATCTACCTACCGTTTTTTATCATCACGCCTAACCAAACGGCAAAATAAGTTATAATATGGAGCAACCAAAAATTATAGAAGCGGCTGAAAAAGGCAATTTAGAAGCAATTAAAAAGTTGTTAGATAGCAAATCCAACATCAACGAAACCAATAACAGCGGTGCATCTGCGCTGATTCTGGCTTCGGAAAAGAACCACGCTGATGTGGCCAAGTATCTGGTTGAACAGGGAGCAGATTTGAATGTTGCTACAAAAATGGGTGGCACTGCTTTGAATCGTGCTGCGGAAAATGGAAATATAGAGCTACTTCAATATTTTATGGAAAAAGGAGCTAAGATTGGAGATTTGGCTCTTATCGCGGCTTCAAGAGTAGGGAATTTGGAAGCAGTTAAACTACTGGTGGATGCCGGAGCGGATGTGGATGCCCAGCAACGATGGGGACACACGGCTATAATGGTAGCCGCCAAGGTGGGGAATACCGAAGTAGTTAAATATCTGGTTGAACAAGGAGCCAAAGTGAAGCTTCGCGATAAAAATGGCGATACAGTTATGATGATTGCGATGGATAATGATCAGGAGGAAATTGCACAAATCCTGAAAAAGTCTGGGGCGAAAGCAGAGTTCAAGCCAAAGAAAAACGTAGCTCCCGTAGTGGACGAGGATGAAGACGATGGAGATGATGATCTTGGGGATACACCTGATGTGGATGATTTGGTAGCCGATGATGAGGCGCCAGATGAGATAGAACTGGACGATTAATAGGATTCGAATCTGCCAAAAACGAATGGATATAAAAAGCCCGACATAAATAGTATGCCGGGCTTTATTTATTTAGAAAGAATGTGCTGAGTTTACTTGTTTGAAAACTCAAATTTCTGTAAGTCATAATCCACCTTATCGATGGGGCGCAGAGTTGCAGATTTAGGCTCTAAGAAGTACTTGAGATAATCTCGGCCACCGGCTTTGGCATCGGTACCGCTAAGCTTGAAGCCACCAAATGGCTGAGCGCCTACCAAAGCACCCGTGCATTTACGATTGATATATAAGTTGCCTACGCGATATTCGCGCAACGCTCTATCAATCTTCTTAGGATCATTAGAGAAGTAAGCTCCTGTTAGCCCGTAATCTACGCCATTCGCAATACGAAGCAGGTCGTCGGTATCTTTTCCTTTTATGAAGGCGGTTACAGGGCCAAAGATTTCTTCCTGTGCAATGCGTGCATTTTCATCAATATCAGCAAAAACGGTAGGTTCAATATAGTAGCCTTCGTTTTCCGTTTCAGCTCGCTTACCGCCAGCCATGAGGCGTCCTTCCTTTTTACCAATCTCAATATAGCTCATTATCTTATCGACGGCTTTTTGATTGATTACCGGACCTGAAATAAGATTTTCTTTGGAGTCGCCCACGGTGAGTGCTTTGGTTTTGGCCACAACTTTCTCTAATAGTTCATCGTAGATTTTCTCGTGCGCAATAACGCGAGATCCAGCCGAACATTTCTGTCCCTGAAAACCAAAAGCTCCTTTTACAATTTCGGTAGAAGCTGATTCTATGTCGGCGTCTTCGTCAACAACGGTGGCGTTTTTGCCGCCAAGTTCACAAACCATGCGCTTCAGAAATTTCTGCCCTTCCGGTACATCAGCTGCAATTTTGGAAAGATGAAGTCCTACGGCTTTGGAACCGGTAAAGGAAATAAATCTTGCTTTAGGGTGTTTAGCAAGATTTTCGCCTACTTCAACATCTCCACCGGTAACAAAATTAAAGACCCCTTTTGGAAGGCCTACTTCTTCAAAAATCTCCGCTAAAATATGGCCCATTTTGGGAGTATCGGGTGCGGGTTTTGAGACCACGGTATTTCCTACCGCAATAGGCGCAACGGCCATTCCCACAAAAATAGCAAATGGGAAGTTCCATGGAGAAATAGCTACTCCGGCGCCAATGGGCATATAAATGGTGCGGTTATGATCGCCCCAAGTCTCATTTAAAACGTCCATTCCACCGTCAATGCGGAGCGCTTCGTGGGCATAATAGTCGATAAAGTCGATGGCTTCGCAGGTGTCGGCATCGGCTTCCAGGTAATTCTTTCCGGCTTCGCTAATCATCCAGGCGTTAATCTCTAAGCGGCGACGACGTACTACATCAGCGGCTTTGAACAGATACTCGGCGCGTTGCTTGGCAGATACATGCTGCCAGCTCTCGAAAGCTTCCCAAGCTTTTTCCAATGCATCAAAAGCCTGGTCTTTGCTCGCCATTTGGAACGTTCCGATGGTTTCAGAAAGGTTCGATGGATTTTTGCTTTCAGAGGTACCGGCATCACCTTTCACAAATTCGCCGTTAATGTACAGATCATATTCTTTACCAAAATTTGACCGTACTTGCTCAAGCGCTTCTTTTTGAGCTTTTTGGTGCGTTGGGTCAGAAAAGTCTAAATACGTTTCATTTTTGAACTTTTGTAAGGTTTGATCAGACATGGTCTCAAATTTTTTTAAGAAATATTTTAAATTTAATCCCTTAAAGATACGTAGAAAAGCGCTCCCATTTCAAAGGTAGAGTTTAGAAAGTAGTGCCATATTCTAAAATATTGAAAATAGGGTGCGATAATGGTAATTTTAGACATTCATACGAACTTTATAGATGTAGAATACATTACAGAACTGAAGCTAAATGAAGATAAATTCAATCATAAAAAGGATTCGAAATGGCAAAAATTAAAGTGGGAATTAACGGGTTTGGCCGCATAGGCAGAATGGTGACTCGTTCAATCCTAATGAACCACAAAGACACGATAGAAATTGTTGGCGTAAATGATTTAACGGATACTAAAACGCTTGCTCATCTTTTCAAATACGATTCAGCACAAGGCACCTATCCGGGAGATGTTTCTGCAGATGGCGATACATTGACGATAGACGGTACGAGTTTTGAAGTAAGTGCAGAGCGTGACCCGGCAAACCTGAGCTGGGACAAACTTGGTGCAGAAGTGGTGGTTGAGTCAACCGGGCTTTTCCGCGATGCTGAAAGTGCTGGAAAACATTTAAAAGCCGGTGCCAAGAAAGTAGTTATTTCGGCTCCTGCAAAAGGTGATATCCAAACGATTGTGTTGGGTGTGAATGACGAAAAAATTTCAAAAGACATTGAAATCTATTCTAATGCAAGTTGTACCACTAACTGCTTGGCACCAATGGTGAAAGTATTGGATGATAACTTTGGCGTTGAAAAAGGCTTTATGACTACCGTTCACTCCTATACCGGCGATCAGCAGCTTGTTGACGGCCCACACTCCGATTTAAGAAGAGCACGTGCGGCAGCGGTAAATATCATTCCAACTACAACCGGCGCGGCTAAAGCCGTAGGCCTTGTACTTCCTCACTTAGATGGTAAACTGGATGGTGGAGCTATTCGCGTACCAACCCCAACCGGTTCGCTAACCGATTTTGTGTGTGAAGTGAAAAAAGAAACCACCGCTGAAGAAGTAAACGCGGCGTTCAAAAAAGCTGCCGATGGCCCAATGAAAGGCATTCTTGAATATGCTGATGTTGAGCTGGTTTCCTCCGACATTGTGGGAAATACACACTCTAATATTTATGACAGTCAGCTTACAAAAGTAGATGGTAAACTGGTTAAGATTATCGGTTGGTACGATAATGAAGCCGGTTACTCTGCCCGAACAGCCGATTTGATTACTAAAATCGTCTGATTTACAAGGCGGTAGAAAGAGATCAACTCAGGTAAAACCTAATCTTATTTCAAACTCCTGTTTTCTGTTGAAAGCAGGAGTTTTTTTATATCTGTTTACTTGTAAAAATGCTCTGAATCTCCCACCTTTATTTGCGCATAAAATCTTAAACTAAACAGCCGTTAATGAAATTCTCTTATCTGTCCTTTATCGCCCTGCTATTTTTTGTAAATGCCTGTTCCCCAAACCAAAAAGCGAGTGATGGGTTTTCCTATGATTCTAATCAGCTGGTGGAAGATTTAAAAGTGCTTTCATCTGATGAGATGGAAGGGCGTAAAACCGGAACTGTTGGAAATGAAAAAGCCAGGGATTATTTAGTAAATCGTTTTGAAGGAGAAGGAGCGGCCTTGTTTGAAGGATCTTATGAGCACAATTTCACTTTTACAAATCGTTCCGGAGAACAGATAAGCGGGGTAAATGTAACTGGCCGTATTAAAGGGAAATCAGATTCCGTGATTGTGATTTCTGCCCATTATGATCACTTAGGTATGAAAGATAATGTAATTTACAACGGGGCTGATGATGATGCTTCAGGAACGGCGGCTTTACTTGCCTTTATCGATTATTTCAGTAATCACACCCCAAATTACACCTTGGTTTTTGCGGCTTTTGATGCAGAAGAAATGGGACTAAGAGGAGCTCGTGCTTTCGTTGAAGATTCTGTTTTTATGCAAAAAGTAGCGCTGAATGTAAACATGGATATGATCAGCCAAAATGATAAAAATGAGCTATATGCAAGTGGTACGTATCATAATCCGGCGCTAAAACCCATTTTGGAGAATATTGATACGGGAGACATCAAATTATTATTTGGGCACGATCGCCCCGAACAAGGGTATGACGATTGGACCAGCTCTTCCGATCATGGTGCTTTTCATGCCAAAGGAAAGAGATTTATCTATTTCGGTGTGGAAGATCACGAACATTATCACAAAGCAAGTGACGAGTTCGAGACCATTCCTTTGGATTTTTATAAAAAATCTACCGAAGTAATATTGAAGGCAATTTTAGCCTTCGATAAAAAAATAGGAGGGGCTTAAAACTTACGCAGGTAACTGGTGCATTCTTTGCATTCTTTACCGTCTTTGCGAGCGTCTTCTTCATCCTCAAAACTTTGGCTTGAGAATGCTTCAATATCTCCGTTTTTGGAGACTCGTCTCCATCTCCATTCGCCCTTAACGTCTTGGTATAACTCACATTTAGCCATAGATAAGTATTTGATTTTATTAAGAAATATTATGCAATAATGTACTCAAAAGACGCTTCAGAATCAATTCCAGAACGTTTAATACTTTAATTGGCTGGAGCGATTTCATAATCGTAGCTGATCTCAGATCCCTTTTCCAAAGCTTTGGAGACCGAGCAATACTTGGTAATAGAAAGCTTGAGTGCCCGTTCCACTTTTTTAGGGTTCAAATCACCGGAAAAAATAAAATGTAAGTGAATGCTTTTGTATTCTGAATAACCGGCACTTAATTTTTGGCTATCGCCATCTACTTCAACTTTGAGGTCTTCTAACGGCTGTTTTTGTTTTTCAAGGATAGAAATTACATCGATGGCGCTACAGCCTCCAATTCCTGCAAGCAGTAATTGCATAGGGCTCAATCCGCCTTCCAAGCCTCCGATGTTATTTTTTCCATCAATTCTTATTTTCCCATTGGTTTCATTTTGTGCTTCCATGTGGAAGTCTTTACCAAGCCAGGTAACGTCTATTTTCATGCGTTGATTTATTGGTGTGAATGTAATTTGTGGAAAGTTAAGGAAATCAAAGGTGCTGAACCATGATTCGTAGGGTTTAACGGTGCCCATGATTTTCAATGGAATCGAGAAATCAGGGGACCCCTATAAATCAAGGTTCGTATTACAGGTAATTTTTTAGGAGTTCACCTATCTTCACTAAGCAAAAATTTTGTTATACTCTGCTAAAAGCAAAACGCATAAAAATAAATACATGCAAAACCTGCTGGATGATTTAAAAGAAGCGCTGGGGAAAGACGAAAGCCTGGTTGTTGACGGACAATTGAACAAAGCCCTTATTGAAGAGAAAGCGCTGGCTTTAAATAAAGATTTTCTGAAACTGCTCTTGGATTCCGATTCGCTGAAAAAACATTTTCTTGAGGATATTGACGGAACGCTGGTGTTCGATAAAGTAAGATTTCAGCAATTCATTCATAACAAGTCCTTTCTGCCGGACAGCTACACCTCGTTTAAAAATAAGATTGGGTTAACCTCCAATGGAAATTATCTGAGCAAAAGTGGAGAGGTGGTGTTAGCGTGGCCGCATAAAGATTGCGTACTGGAAGGCGGACAGGATAAAGAAAACGCCAAACGCGATGAAATTTTTTGGAATGAAACTCTGGCCCCTGATGACATTGATCGCCTGCTTGCTCCTAAAATATTTACCAACTGGAAAAAATACGATAAAGACGGCGAACACGAAGTAAAAGAACCTTCTCTGAACGATAACTACCTATTTAAAGGAAACAACCTGCTGGCGCTGCATTCTTTGGCTGAGGTGTACCGCGGAAAAGTGAAGCTGATTTATATTGATCCGCCTTATAATACAGGGAATGATAGTTTTGGATATAACGACCGATTTAATCATTCGGCGTGGTTAAGTTTTATGAAAAGTAGGCTTGAAATAGCGAAAGAGTTATTAAGTCTTGATGGTTCACTTTGGATAAATATTGATGATGACGAAGCCCATTATTTAAAAGTATTGACGGATGAGGTTTTTGGAAGAGAAAATTTTGTTAGTAATGTGATTTGGGAGAAAAAATATACTATTGCAAATGATGCGAGATATTTTTCGGATGTTCATGACCATATTTTGATTTATTCAAAGTCTAAGGAAGCTTTTCATGTGAATGGTCTTCCTAGAACTAAGAAAATGAATAAAGCTTATACTAATCCAGATAATCATCCCAAAGGACCCTGGAAAGCAACCCCTTTGCATGCCAAAAGTGGTTCGGATAAAGCAGAAAAATTTGAATATACTTTTAAAAATGAGGTAGCGTGGTCTCCTCCATCAGGAACTTACCCTCGATTTTCTGAAAATTCATTAAGGGAGATGGATGAAAATGATGAGATATGGTTTGGTATAAAAGGAGACGCGATGCCTGCTAGAAAAACATTCTTATCTGATTTAGAAGAAAACTCACTAACACCAAAAACCTTATTTTCTTTTTCAGAAGTTGGCCATAACCATGAAGCTAAAGAAGAGCTAAAAAAACTCTTTAAGGAAAATATTTTCTCTACACCTAAACCAGAACGACTAATGCAAAGAGTTCTTCATTTAGGTTCAAATAAAAATGACATTATCTGCGACTTCTTCCTCGGCTCCGGCACTACCGCAGCTGTAGCACACAAAATGGGTCGCCGGTACATTGGTATAGAGCAAATGGATTATGTGGAGAATGTGACCAAAAAACGTCTGGTAAAAGTGATTGAGGGAGAGCAGGGTGGTATCAGCAAAGAAGTAGAATGGAAAGGCGGCGGTTCCTTTGTGTATGCCGAACTCAAAAAAGCCAATCAGCAGTGGGTGGATAACATTCAGCAGGCCGAAGATTCAACAGCACTGTCGGCTATTTGGGAAACAATGAAAGAAAAAGCATTCATCAGCTATAAAGTAAATCCAAATGATATTGATGAAAACGCAGAAGAGTTTGGTCAGCTTTCACTGGAAAATCAACAACGGTTCCTCATTGAAGTCCTCGACAAAAACGTGCTCTACGTCAACTACTCCGAAATAGATGATGCCGATTTTTCTGTAAGCGAGAATGATAAAGCATTGAACCATGCTTTTTATGGGTTAAAGAAATAAGAAATGCCAAAAGACGAACAGAATAACAGCTTTCTTTTATATAACGCTCTGGACGGAGATATACGGATTGAGGTGGCTCTCGAAGATGAAACGGTTTGGCTCACGCAAAAAACCATGGCCGAGTTATTTGGTGTTTCAAAATCAACCATAAGTGAGCATCTAAATAATATTTATGACACCGTAGAGCTAATAAAATCAGCAACTGTTCGGAATTTCCGAACAGTTCAAATGGAAGGTGATCGTGAAGTAACACGTAATTTGGAATACTATAATCTGGATGCCATCATTTCCGTTGGGTATCGGGTGAATTCCATTCAAGCTACTCATTTTCGAAAATGGGCTACCAAAACACTACGTGAGTTTTTAGTTAAAGGCTTTGTACTGGATGACGAGCGGCTTAAACAGGGTAAAACGCTTTTCGGTAAGGATTACTTTGATGAGCTGCTGGAACGCATTCGGGAAATCCGCGCTTCTGAACGGCGGTTCTATCAAAAAATTACGGATATCTACGCTCAGTGCAGTATTGATTATGATCCCAATTCCGAAATCACCCAAACGTTTTATAAAACGTTTCAGAACAAATTACATTGGGCTATTACGGGACATACCGCGGCAGAACTGATTGCCAAACGTGCGGATGCAGAAAAACCAAATATGGGATTGACTACATGGAAAAGAGCGCCAAAGGGGAAGGTTTTAAAAGACGATATTTCGACGGCCAAAAATTACCTGAGTGAAAAAGAGTTGAAGTCACTAAACCGGATTGTAACCATGTATCTGGATTACGCGGAAACACAAGCTGAACGTCGAAATGCTATGACCATGGAGAACTGGACCGAAAAGATGGATGGATTTTTGGAATTCAATGATTATGAAATGCTAAAAAATGCGGGGAAAGTTTCGGCTAAAGTAGCTAAAAAGCTGGCTGAAAAAGAGTACGAAAAATTCTGTCTCATTCAAGACAGGGCCTTCGAATCTGATTTCGATAAATTGGTAGAAGAAACAAAAAAGAAGAAGAACAATGGCTGATATTTCTCAATTTTCTCTTTTGAACGACATGCAGGTGTTTTCTGAAAATGAAATGCTTGATGATGTTGAAAGCCATATCGTAGAAAACCTGAATCCAACATTCAGACTACGTCCTTATCAGAAAGAGTCATTCAGTCGGTTCCAGTTTTATGTAGAGGGATATAAGAAAAGGCAAAATCCCGCCCATTTACTATTTCAGATGGCCACAGGTAGTGGTAAAACACTTATCATGGCAGGTTGTATTCTGCATTTGTATAAAAAGGGGTATCGAGATTTCCTGTTTTTTGTAAACAGTTCCAATATCATAGAAAAAACCAGGGATAATTTTTTAAACAAAGCCTCGGTTAAATATCTGTTCAATAGTTCCATTCAAATAAACGGTGAGCGAATAAGAGTTAATGAGGTGGATAATTTCCAGGGTGCCAACGATAGAGCCATCAATATTCACTTCACAACCATTCAGGGATTACATTCTCGAATGAATAACCCTAAGGAAAATGCAGTAACCTTCGAAGATTTCAAAGAGCATAACGTGGTGATGTTATCAGATGAAGCACACCATATGAATGTGGATACCAAACGGGCGGAAAAGAAAAAGCTGAACCAGACTCAGCAGCAGTTATTTAATAGCTGGGAAGGAACGGTGATGCAGATCTTTGAAGCTTCTGAAAAAAATATGCTTCTTGAATTTACTGCAACGGCTGAATTGAGCGAAGAAGTAATTGCTCAAAAATATCAGGATAAACTGATTTATGATTATTCGTTGAAGCAGTTTTATCTGGATAAGTATTCCAAGGAAGTTAACGTACTGCAAGCTGACCTCGAACCTTTGGATCTCGCGTTACAGGCGGTCATATTAAGCCAATATCGTCTGTTGGTATTTGCCCATCACAACTTGATCATTAAGCCTGTGGTGATGTTCAAATCAAACTACGTGAACCGGGGTAAAACTACTGGCAAAACCGATAGGGTTTCTTCGGAATTCAGAGAAGAGTTTTTAGAGAAAATGGAGAAGTTTTCTGCGGACGATTTAAAAGATATTCACCAAAAAGCCTCCAAGAATGGTGTTATTAATAAAGCATTTAATTTTTTTAAGGAAAAAGAGATTTCTTACGAGAACTTAGCGCTTCAATTAAAAGAAGCATTTTCTGAAAACAAATGTATTTCTGTTGACAGTAGCAGTGATGACACGTCAGAAGCACGTTTAAAAGTAAACAGTCTTGAAGATCCTGATAATCAAATTAGGGTTGTATTTGCGGTAGAAGCCCTGAATGAAGGATGGGACGTTTTGAACCTGTTTGATATTGTTCGGTTGTACGAGGGCCGGGGTAGTTCCAGGAATAACAGGCCAGCACCTACAACAGTTAAAGAAGCTCAATTAATCGGTCGGGGAGCTCGTTACTGTCCATTTAAAGTTGAAGAAGATCAATCCAAGTTTCAGCGGAAATATGATGAGGATCTTGAGCATTCACTTAGAATATGTGAAGAGCTTTACTATCATAGTAAAAATGATTCTCGATATATAAGTGAACTAAATACGGCCTTGGATGAAGTTGGTATTAAACCGAAATCAGTAACTACTCGCAGGTTAAATCTGAAGGACAGTTTTAAGGATTCGCGATTCTATAAATATGGTATAATTTATCTGAATGAGCAGGAGGTCAATCGAAATGAAGAAGTAACCGGACTGCCTGAGCAGCTCTTTGAGAAAGAGTTTCCATTTGTAGTTAAAACCGGCTTTAGCACAGAAACAACTTTAATGACACCTGGAGTTAAAGATCAGGAAAAAGAATATATAGAAGAGATTCCTTTACAGTATGTATGGCTCGGAGTATCTGTTATAAGAAAAGCCATCCAGAAATCAACTTATTTTATTTTTTCGAATCTCCAAAAAAAATTCCCCCACCTCACTTCCATTTCAGAATTTATAACGGCTAAAAATTATCTTGGAGGGCTTAAGATTAAGATAAAAGGGCATCGGAAAAATGTAGAGCAACTTGATGCTGAAACCCGGCTTATTTTTGCTAAATCTGTTTTAGAGCAAGTTGAGTCTATTATTGAAAAAGGGTTTGTAGAGAAAAAAGGAACGAAGGTATTCAAACCAAGATGGATTAAAGAAACGTTTTATAACAAAAAACTGAATTTTAATCTTTCAGAAACAGGGGATGAAGAAAGAGGGTTTACGATGCGTGACCCCAAAAATGATGAAAATTATCTCGATTTAAATAAAGAAGAGTGGTACGCTTTTAGTGAAAACTATGGCACTGATGAAGAGAAGAAGTTGGTCAAATTTATAAAGGATTCAATGGAGATATTATCGGAAAAGTATGATGAGGTTCATCTTTTAAGAAATGAGAAGCATTTTAAACTGTACAATTTTGGGGATGAAAAAGTATTTGAACCAGATTTTCTGCTGCATTTATCTAAAGATGCCGGAAAGCAAGAATTGATTTATCAGGTATTTGTTGAACCCAAAGGAAGTCAACTTTTAGAGGCTGATTCTTGGAAAGAAGATTTTCTTAAAGAGATTGGAGATAAATTTGAATTGAATCCGATTATTGAGGACAAAGACTATATACTAATTGGGATGCCTTTTTTTAACCGATTAGATAGAATGGAAGAATTTGAAACTTCATTTTCAGAATTAATTTAATTGTGGTTCTTTTTTTTCATACATCAAATTAAAAATGATGATAAAAACAGTTTCCACAAAATTAAAGCTTTGCCTATATTCAGGGGAATGAAGATTTATTTACCACATACCTCCCATTTTCATGGCGATGTCCATCCGGCCCATCACGGACATCATTCTATTCATGTGCATTAAGCGCACTTTTTTCCCTCTATTTCTATCTATTCTTTTAACCTTTATCACTTATTTATTTTATGAACCGAACGAAAGATTCTTCCACCTCTTTGCGTATTGCAATCCAAAAAAGCGGTCGTTTGACCGACAAAACCGTAAACCTGCTGCACGGAATTGGCATTAATTTCGATAATTACAA
>JBDNFJ010000171.1:0-2828 GCA_041689895.1 Gracilimonas sp.
ACATCATTTATTTTTGCGCTTTCGCAATCATAAAATTCAACTAAAATTTGTCGTCCAAGTGCTTCCAATCATAAAGTTATTAAAGTTAAAAGTACTGTGTTTGTGCTTTCGTAATAAAGAGCGAAAACGTATACTTAGCTTGAGAGGAGCCTTTGATACTTCTTTTCTTTAAAGCATAACAAAGATACGTATTTTTATAAAAAATCAATGATATCCACCAAGAAAAAAATTACTTCCGAAAAAGCCTTACACATCTACAAAAGCCTGCTACTACCCCGCCGAATTGAAGAACGAATGCTGAAATTATTGCGCCAAAACAAGATTAGTAAATGGTTTTCAGGAATTGGACAGGAAGCCATTGCGGTAGGCGTCACACTCGCAGCAAAAGAAGAAGATTATCTTTTGCCAATGCATCGGAATTTGGGTGTTTTTACTGTGCGTAATGTCCCACTTTACCCTCTTTTCTGCCAACTTTTTGGGAAAGCCGATGGTTTTACTAAAGGCCGCGATCGCTCCTTTCATTTCGGCACGTTAGAGCATAATATCGTTGGGATGATTTCTCACCTTGCCGCCATGATGCCGGTAGCTGACGGACTTGCACTCTCAAAAAAATTAAAGAATGAAGACTCCGTTGCCTTTTCATTTTGTGGGGATGGTGCGACCAGCGAAGGGGATTTTCATGAGGCTTTGAATCTTGCAGCCGTCTGGAAGCTCCCGGTAGTGTTTGTTATTGAAAATAATGGATATGGATTATCCACCCCCATTTCGGATCAATTTGCCTGCGAACACTTGGCGGATCGAGCAAAAGGATACGGAATGCACGGTTTTACCATAGACGGCAACAATATGTTTGAAGTGATGGATACCATCGAGAAAGCTCGGAAATTAGCCCTTAAAGGAGAACCGGTATTTATTGAAGCTATGACGTTCAGAATGAGAGGACACGAAGAAGCATCCGGCACCGATTATATACCCGATGAATTATTTGAAAAATGGAGCAAGAAAGATCCCATCCAACGCTTTGAAGAATTTCTTGCCAAAGAAGGATTTGCAAACGAGAACGACTTCAAAAAAATCACCAAAGAAATCGATCAGTCTTTTAGAAAAGAACTGGATAAAGCACTTGAAGCCTCCGCACCTGAATTTAACGAACAAGAGGAATTGAGCGCTGTGTACAATCAGGAAGAGCCGAAAGTACCGGTACACTCTAATGGTAGTTCCACTGATAAGAGGTTTGTAGATGTTATTCAATCCTCCCTGAAGCAAGCTTTTCAAGAAGACGATTCTTTTCTCATTATGGGACAAGATATTGCTGAATATGGAGGCGTATTTAAAATTACCGAAGGTTTTTTGGGAGAATTTGGAAGCGATAGAATCCGAAATACTCCAATTATAGAATCCGGTGTGCTTGGGGCTTCCGTAGGTTTAGCATTGGAAGGATTTAAGCCGGTGGTAGAAATGCAGTTTGCCGATTTCATCTCCTGTGGATTCAATCAAATTGTAAATAACATTGCCAAAACGCATTATCGCTGGTCTCCCCCGCTTAATATTACTATCAGAGCTCCCCATGGAGGTGGCGTGGCCGCAGGACCTTATCACTCTCAATCTCTGGAAGGCTGGTTCATGCAAATACCTGGGCTGAAAGTTGTGGTTCCCGGGACTGTTGAAGATGCCCAAAACCTGCTTTACAGTTCATTGTATGATCCGAGTCCGGTGCTATTTTTTGAGCATAAGAAGCTTTATAGAAGCCTGAAAGCCTCGGTTCCAAACAAAGCAAATTATGAGCCCCTTGGAAAAGCTAAAATCCGTAGAGAAGGTGAAGATGCAACTATCATCACTTACGGTATGGGAGTGCAATGGGCGCAGTCTATAGCAAGCGAATATGAGCAAAAAGGGATTTCGCTTGATATCCTTGACCTACGAACGCTACTTCCTTTAGATAAAGAAGCGATCAAAAAAACGGTGAACAAAACAAATAAAGTGCTGTTACTTCAGGAACCTTCGCTAACCTTAGGACCGTTGAGTGAAATTGCGGCTATTATTACAGAGGAATGTTTTGAATGGTTGGATGCCCCCGTGATGCGCTGTGCTTCTTTAGACATGCCCATCCCCCATAATAAAAATTTAGAGACTGGATTTATGGCGAATCACAAACTAAACACAAAACTCCAACAGCTTTTAGCGTATTAGGAAGCACGTTCTCAACAAGACTTCGAATCTGAGAACATAACCCAAACCGTTAATCTTATTCAGGAAGTGTGAAAAAATAAGCCAAGAACTGTCAACCTAAATTAGGAAAAGACGAGCAAGGAAAAGTCCTTCTTTGAAGAAGGTGCCCATTTCAGTATAAGACCCAGCTTGCTGAAAATCGCGGAAGATGTTCATTATGAGACTGTTTCAAAAGTAATCATGATTCAAAAGAAAAAGCCTACCAAAAAAGCTATTCTTCCTGATTAACCAATACAGAATAAGTATATGGATTTCCAAGGTAAGGCTGTTTTGAAAGCATATGACTGGGATTTAGAAACATATTGAAGCGGACTTTTTTCGCATTGGGGACCGGAAACCTTACTTCATAGTAGGTCTTATCCCCTTTCTCCACTTTTAGATATTGGAGATTCACATCTGCAGGTTGAGTGAAATGCTCAAAAAATGAAGTTATGGTGCGAACCTTAATGTCTGAAATTCCTTTTCGTGAGAAAGGAGTTAAATGAAAATTATCGGCCCGTGGGAATTCGGAATCTGCGAGATCCCACCGAATAATTAAATCTTCCGGTTGTAACCAAACTGCAGGCGGGTTTTGATAATTAGTAACCACCATTACCCAT
>JBDNFJ010000172.1:0-19585 GCA_041689895.1 Gracilimonas sp.
CCCAAGAGAACTCAAACAAATAGAACAAAAACTAAACCACAGGCCCAGAAAAAAACTTGGCTTTAAAACTCCATATGAAGTATTCTTTAATACAACAGAAACCATAATCAAACATCGGGCACTTCAAATGTGATTCTGCCTGGTGTCTGAGCGTGCTACTACTTGGCTAACAACATTTTCTTGGTAACAACATATTCACCAGCTTTGAGCCTGTAAATATAGATTCCACTTGCCAAATTACCCGCTTCAAAACTAACCTGATGATATCCGGCAGATTGCCGTTCATTCACCAATTCAACCACCCGCCGTCCCAGCATGTCATAAACTGCTAACTGTACTTCACTTCCTTCAGGAATTCCGTACCGAATATTAGTAGATGGATTAAAGGGATTTGGATAATTTTGATCTAATGTAAAATCAGTTGGAATAGCAGCACTTAATTCACCAGCTGAAGTTGCTATTGTAGTAAACTCCAAAATTTCGGACCAATTGCTGCTACCGCTTTTATTTATAGCAGAAACTCTCCAGTAATATGTTGATGAAGTTTCCAGATCTTCCACATACAGTTCTGTATTTGGTAATCCGGTTGAATCGATATGTGTGTTTGAAAAATCGGATTCCGTACTCATTTGAATATGATACGTTTCTGCCCGTTCTGCTTCAGACCATATTAAGGTAAGCTGTGTTTCTATATCCATAGAACCATTTTCCGGCTCCCAAACAGGGGTTTCAGGAACAGGGAATTCCGTAGTAAAGGACATGGGATGCGACCAGTTCGTTACAAACTGATTGGTATTGGCTCTAACTCTCCAATAATAGGTTGAGTCGTACTCTAATCCCATATCTATGGTTGTTAAAGTATCGGTAATTTCTCGTTTAAAAATCACTTGTTTGAATAACTGTTTTGGTGAAACCTCCAGTTCATAAGAAACAGCATTCTTAACTGGGTGCCATTCAAAAGTAAGCGGTATTTGCTGTTCTTTGGCACTATCGGCTGGAAATGAATGAACCGGAACAAATGGCGTGCCTTCGAATGCCGCAGATGGAACAAACTGTAGACCGTTTATCAGGGTTCCGTGCAATGGTTTTTCTGCTGATCCCATAGTGGCGGTACCGGTGTTCTCATCAAAGCGCCAATAACCAACCAAGCCTGATTCGTTCCCCATTAACGATTTGTTATAGTTACTCGTAATCTGTGCATTCGAACGCGGACGGTTCCATATTCAGACTTCATCAATTTCACCAATAAAGTAGTGATCGGCACCAAGATAACTTGCACCAATAACCAATCCGTAATTATTACTTCCAATACTCCGGGCATTGTTATTATTGGAATTATCTAGTGCTCCGTTTATATAGATGTTGGCTTTTCCATCGTTATATACGCCCGCAATATGATACCATTTATTGGGTTCCAGGTAAGTTTGGGAAGTTACCTGCCTGCTTCCATATCTTGTTGGAGCAAATGTAATCCTTGAGGAAGCACCGGCATCTGAAACAAACAATCCGTACCCGCCACCATTTGACACATTATTGGACAGAATAACTGCTTCCTTCTGGTTCGCCTGATCCTTGCGAATCCAGGCCTCTACCGTTACAGAGTCTCCTGAAATATCCAGTGCCGGGTTGTACTCAAACTGAACATGGCCACTCTGATTTGCTTCAAATCGAAGGGCTTGTCCGGCAGGCTGGTTTTCGTAAACTGTAGCAGTAACAGGATATGAATGATCACTTTCTCCACCACTTCCATCTATAATAGAAGCCTTGTAGCTGTGCGTTTCTTCGGCGGTCACATCCTCATCCAAATAGTATTGCTCGCTGCTATTTTGAGTGGTTTTTAAGGAGTAAGTAAACCCAGCCTCTTTCTTATAAATTCCGTACGATGTAACATCTTCGGCGGCGTATTCCGGTTGTTCAACATATACCCTAATATCACCATCAAATGGTACCGCATAAATTCTGGGTGGAATGGGAAACACTCCATCTCTATCATATCCAATAGCCCCTACTCCGCTTGCAGATGCTGCTCTCATAGCCTGACCATACATTCTGCCACCGTATTTTTCATTGAAATGCCAGTATCCTATCAGACCTTCTTCATCACCCCAAAGTATTTCGTTGAAATCAGATTGTATTTCACTTAGGGTTCTATTTTTATTCCAGATACGAAGCTCATCAATTTCTCCCTGGAAAAATTGCCCATTTTGTTCTGTATTACTTCCAAGTGTAAGTCCCTCGCCTGAACTTCCAATATTAAGATTGGAATCTATGTTTTCTATATCAAGCTTACCATTGATATAGATTTGAGCGCTACCATCATTATAAACAGCTGCAACGTGTGTCCATTCATTTGCCCTAATACCTTGTCTAGAGGTAACATGGCGAGAGCTATAAGCTGATGGTGTGAATACAATTCGTGCTTCTTCTCCACCATCAACCAAATAGAGGCCATATCCAGTTCTGGTATACTCCGATTCGTTGGTGACTATAGCCTGTACACCTGAACTGTTTTTATCTCTCTTAATCCAGAACTCAATGGTTAACTGATTATCCGCAATAGAGTGATTAGGTCGTTCTGTAAACTGAACTAAGCCTTGATCTTCAAAATCTAGGGAAGTACCACCTATACGCTGGTTGGGAGTGAGATAGATTGGATTTGAAAAGTCTCCTTCATTTCCATCATCATCCACAATGGTAACTTCATACTTGTGGGTATTACCGTTCGACAAGCCATTATCTGTAAACAATTGGGCACCACTGGCAGCACTTAAATCGCCCACATGATTTCTTACACCCGTGCCTGTGCGGTATATTTTGTATTGACTTGCTACCCCTTCGGCAAATTCTCTTTCATCAATTTTCAGAGTAACGGATTGATCTCCGATTTTTCCATACACCATTGGGGTAAGCGGTAACACTCCAGGACCCTCAGTTCCCGTGATGGTATTAAACAAAAGTGTGTTGCCAAAACTTGTGTAGTCGCTAGTCCGGTACTCACTTTCATTATTAAAAGGATAATACACCAACAATCCGGATTCGTCTCCATTTAGCTCCTGATCAAAATCACCTTGGATATCAAACAAAGAACGAGCACCTCCCCATAGTCTAAGCTCATCAATGCTGCCTCGAAAGAAGTTTTCATTGTTGCCGGAATTACTACCAATGGTAAGATAACTTGAGGTGCTTCCTACTGCCAGTGATGAATTGGTACTTTGAGCATCCAATTCTCCGTTAATGTAAATGAAAGCATCACCAGCATTATAGATTGCAGATATATGAGTCCATTCCCCGGCTCTTATACCTGTATTGGATACTAAGTGACGGCTGCTATAAGCAGTTGGGGCAAATAAAATCCTGCGCTCTTCTCCATCACCAATGGTTGCAAGCTCATAACCACTGCTTGTCGCATCTGAATCTTTCTTGGAAACCAAAATGGCATCCGGGTCACTACTTGCATCCATTTTAACCCACATTTCAATCGCCATTGTGTTACCGGATATATCTGTTGACGCACTGTTATCGGCATAGGCATAACCATCTTCTCCTTCCTCTGATAGAGTCAGATATGCTGGAGCAGCGTCTTGCAGAGGATCGGTATTTCCGGTTACAATCAGTGAATAATCCTGACTGTTATTAGTTAACGATCCTTTACTTGAAACTCTTAACGTATAATAGCCGGTTTCAGGCACATCAATGTACACTTGTTCAACATTGTCACGATCGTTATCACCTTTCAAAAATGACTCATCAGACCCTGCAACATTCCGCATAAATGGTTTAAACTCTTCCCCGTCTTCATTAATAATTCGTAAATCTAAATCATTAACCAGCATAACATCATTTGCATTAACACTAGGACTGGCAGGTGTTCCTTCCGGATCGGTCCAGGCAATGGTAGCTCGTAAGGGCTCAACTCCATCATTCCATATTACCTCTTCATGCTCTGAACTGCTGCTGATACTTAATTCCCGAACGTGGGTTAATTCTTCAACGGCATTGTCATTACTAAGTACTTCTGCTGCTGCTGAAGTGTTCAACATTCCCCATCCGTAGGCGTAATCTGGTCCGTCGAGTCCAAGATCATCTGCCGTATGGATAACAAGTGCTTTAATTGTTGAGGCAAGGGGAGCTTCTCCATATAAATTATTGTAATGTTCCTGTAATAAAGAAATGGAACCACTCGCAACCGGAGATGACATGGATGTACCATTATAAGATTCGTATTCATCATCGCTCCCTGATAATGAAGAATAAACATTGACTCCCTTTGCTACAATATCTGGTTTTATTCTGCCATCATTGGTTGGTCCCCAACCGCTAAAACTTGACATGGAGCCTGAACTACGTACTGCCCCCATTGTAATTATATTTTTAGCTGTAGCCTTATTTGCAATTGAATTGTAGTCACCATCAGGATCTCTAACTGTATCAGATGAATCCCAATCAGCTATTGATTTATTCCATACAAGGTGTGTAACGGGCTGATTTTGAGGCTCATCACTTCTATCATTACCAGCTGATTTTACGATTACATAATTGGGTGCGTTATATACTATACCATCCCAGTCTCGGGCACCATTACCATAATAGCCGTACCGGTAATCTTCAGTTTCACTAATATCGGTATCTCCATGCCAGTACCATACCTCATCATCTGCGTTCCATTCCCAACCGGTTATAATACCATACGAGTGATTAGAAACTAATAAACCGTTAGCAGCAGCATTTGCCATCTCACTGTCATCGTTACTCCAGTCGTAAGCATCGAGGTTTCCTTCATACGCCATTCCACGGGCAGTAGCATCAGCACCAACTTGCAATCATTGTTCCTGATACATGAGTAGCATGGTCACTTAAGTCAGTAGCACCATCCTGTTGGGTAACCCGGCCTCCAAATTCCTGATGGGTATCCCGAACTTTACCTCCATCCCAGACGCCCAATGTTTGGGTTGAACCGGTTAAATTTAAACCAAGTACTCCACCCGGGTATAACTCGTTTGTAGAACTCGCTTCAGCTCCGTCACGATTGTGAGTTTTTAGATAGATAGGCAAACCATCTTCAAATTTCTGTAATTCGATAATGGTACCGTTTGAAAACTCTTTTCGTAGTGGAATTCCCACTTCATTAGCCATTCTTACCGCTTCAGCATGCTCTTCTTGCCACCTGATTTCATAATCATTGGCAATCGCCTGCAGTTTTTGTTTCTTGTTTACATCCTGAGCAAAACTATCCTGCGCCCCAAATGCAATACATAGCAATATGATTGATAGTAAATGGTAGATTATCTTCATAGTTATTCTACTTTATTATTTGTGATTTAATCGTCTTTACTATTGAATTGCTTCATGAGCTTTTGAAGCTCCCCGCTTAATTCAAAAAATTCTTTAGGATAATGTTCTCGGTCGGCACCTAGATTTGCCCGAACTGTTTTTAATTCATCATCGGGTTTAGTGCGGATGGAAATGGATACCTGCTTAGCCGGACTTCTCATTTCGACCTCAAGCGGACTCACATCCGGCAGTCTGTTTGGAAATTCAAAAAAACCTGACTTTTCAATTGATGACATCAGCGTATCAAATGTAGTTTCTTCCAATCTACCTGTGTTTATTTTCACCTCCTCAATGGATCGCTCCCCGTTTCCTTTTCTGTAAATTCTTTCATAAAGAACTACATCTCCATTGAATGCAACTACCATTTTATATCCATAACGGTTACCATCCTCATAAATATCAAAACCACCGCCTTCCTGATATTCAACAAAAATTTCACTCATAGCTGGTGTATCATTTTCAGTATCCTGAAACTCTTCAGACGTACTGTTTTCAGTTCCATTCTGATTATTCAAAATGATGCCACCAACGGCTACCGCTGTAATTATGATAAATCCTGCAATCCATTTGATTGTTCTCATATTCCGTAGATTTATTTATTTAATCTATTGTCTTATCAGATATTTAAAGTTAAGTGCTTCTTACTATGAATACGCAATTGATTAATAAATCGGGTCAAATTTAGATATACAGGTTTTGAGAGCAGGGCTCTTCCTCGCACATTCGAATTAAACAGGCTGATTAGGTTAATCTAACCTGCGGGTGCATTTTATAAAGCCTGCAACTTTACCCTTTTATTTATAGGTAACGAAAGATAAAAGCAGATATAAAAAAATCCCGCCCAAAATTAATTAAGCGGGATTTAAATCTATTCAGAGATTTATGAGGGAAGATGATTTACATCATTCCGCCCATGCCTCCCATTCCTGGCATTCCGCCACCCATTCCGCCGCCGCCATCGTTATCGTCGCCTTCAGATGGTTTTTCTGAGATTACGGCCTCGGTGGTAAGCATCAATCCTGATACAGAAGCAGCATTTTGTAGGGCTGTTCTGGTTACTTTAGTAGGATCAATTACACCGGCTTTAATTAAATCTTCGTACACTTCGGTACGTGCATTATAGCCGAAAGCACCTTTGCCTTCCAGTACTTTCTGTACTACGATAGCACCTTCTACACCGGCATTATTAGCAATGGCCCGAAGTGGAGACTCAACAGCTCTTCGAATGATTTGGATACCTACATTCTCATCATCATTGTCGCCTTTCAGCTTGTCGATTAAGACGCCTGCTCGTAATAGAGCAACGCCACCGCCGGCTACAATACCTTCTTCAACAGCTGCGCGTGTTGCATGCAGGGCATCTTCTACGCGGGCTTTCTTATCTTTCATTTCAATTTCGGAAGCAGCACCAATGTAAAGTACTGCAACGCCGCCACTTAACTTAGCAAGACGTTCCTGCAATTTTTCACGATCATAATCAGAAGTTGTACTCTCAATTTGAGATTTCAGCTGATTTACGCGAGCAGTGATATCGTCTTCTTTTCCGTTACCGTCAATAATAGTGGTATCGTCTTTGTTGATAGTTACGCGAGACGCACGGCCTAAGAAATCAAGTGTTGCATTTTCGAGTTTGTATCCGCGCTCTTCCGAGATTACGGTACCACCTGTCAAAATTGCAATATCTTCGAGCATTGCTTTTCTACGGTCGCCAAAGCCTGGTGCTTTAACAGCAGCAATTTTCAGAGAACCACGCAGTTTGTTAACTACCAGCGTAGCCAGTGCTTCGCCTTCAATATCCTCGGCAATAATAAGCAGTGGGTTTCCATCTTGAACTACTTTCTCAAGAATAGGAAGCAGATCTTTCATCGCAGATATTTTCTTGTCGAAAATCAGGATGTAAGGATCTTCCATTTCCGTAACCATTTTCTCAGAATCGGTTACAAAGTAGGGAGAAAGGTAGCCACGGTCGAACTGCATACCTTCTACTGTTTCCAGGTAGGTTTCTGTTCCTTTGGCTTCTTCAACGGTGATAACGCCATCTTTACCAACTTTTTCCATGGCATCGGCAATCAAGTTACCAATGGTCTCATCGTTATTGGCAGAAATGGTTCCGATTTGAGCAATCTCTTTGCGATCATCAATATCGCGACTCATTTTTTTCAGGTGTTCAATAATAGCATTTACAGCTTTATTGATACCCGCCTTTAGGTCCATTGGATTGGCACCGGCCGTTACGTTTTTAAGGCCTTCGCTGAGCACAGCTTGTGCAAGAACGGTTGCTGTAGTAGTACCATCACCGGCATTATCGCTGGTGCGTGATGCTACTTCTTTTACCATTTGAGCGCCCATGTTTTGAACTTTGTCAGACAGCTCAATTTCTTTAGCTACCGTAACACCATCTTTAGTAATAGTTGGTGCTCCAAATGACTTTTCAATTACAACATTGCGTCCACGAGGTCCAAGCGTAACTTTAACAGCATTGGCAAGCTTATCGACACCTTTTTTCAGAGCATCGCGAGCTTCTATATCGTAGTGAACTAACTTAGCAGACATAATTATTTATGATTTTAAGTTTATGATTTAATTTTTTTAAAGTGGGTTACGCGACAATTCCCATAATGTCAGATTCGCGCATAATTAGGTACTCTTCTCCATCAAGAGTTACTTCAGTACCTGCATATTTGCCATAAAGAACTTTATCGCCATTCTTTACAGTCATCTCAATTTTATTGCCGTTTTCTACTATACCGGCGCCAACCGCTATCACTGTTCCTTTTTGCGGTTTTTCTTTAGCCGAATCGGGTATGATAATACCGGAGCTGGTTTTTTCTTCAGCAGGTTCTGCCTGTACCAACACGCGGTCGCCTAAAGGTTTAATATTAGCCATTTCTATGACTCCTGTTAATTTTAGTTAATAGTTAAATTGGTTGTGGGCTAAGCCCTTTTCGTATTCTGAGATAGGTAATGCAAGTTCCGTACCAAACCAAGCAAAGGCTAAGAAGGGCGCCTCTTCTGCTCCATATAACCCCATTTTGAAAAGTGAATGCTTCTCGGTTAAGATATCTTGTCAGACTGTTCTACATGCTCTGCCAACTTAGCATATATTTCTGGCGACCAATGCTCCGCTCGGTCATCAAAATTAAACCCTTCAGGTTGATACGTATCCAATACCGGCTTCAAAGAATTGCTTAGCTTTTTTCGCCGCTGGTTAAATGCAGTGCGAACTATCCGCTTCAGCGTAGAATCGCTAAATGGAAGCTTTGGTTTATCAAAAGTGAGCTTGATAACGGAGCTTGTGACTTTTGGGGGGGGACTGAATGAGTTTCGAGACACATCAAACAATATCTCCGGAGAACAGAAAAGCTGAGTTTGCACACTCAGGATTCCGTATTTTTTGGAAGAATGCTCAGCCACCAGCCGCTCTGCCACTTCTTTTTGCATCATCAAAATAGCTTCCGAAAATAGGGAACGGTTTTCCAACAGATCAAATAAAATAGGCGTGGTTATATAATAAGGCAGGTTTCCTATCACCACATTGTTTTTGGTGCCATCCACTATCTCTTCCCAATTTACTTTTAATACATCTTTTTCGTGAATGATAAGGTGCTCTATTTCCCGCTTTAGAACTTCAACCGCACGCTGATCGATTTCAATAGCATGTACATCGCTAAACTTTTCTGCAAGCCACTTCGTTAAAGCCCCCGTACCCGACCCGATCTCAATAATCCGGTCGTTTTCATCCGCAATAATGGCATCTATTATTTTGTAGATAATGTTACTGTCGGTAAGAAAGTGTTGACCAAGACTTTTTTTTGTTCTGAAGGACATCGGCTATTAAGTGATGATGTGATAACGTATTAAGCAAAGATCGCCGTTCTATTTACCAACTCAAACTTTCTTTATGGCCTCTAAAAACTAACACCTCATCCTATTAAATAGATTTGTAAATTAGTGAAGGCTTAATACCTTGTTCTCAAATTCTCATACCATATACTACTAAATGAGTATTCTCGAAAAAATTGGACTGGGCCAGAAAAAGAAGGAATTGGCCCCTCTCATTGGCGATAAAAAGAAAAAAGAACAGGAAAAGCACGCGTTACGGCAAAACCCGTATATCCGCGCTTTCATTCTGTTATTATTTATTGCTATTACGGCTTTTTCACTTCCCCGGAATCCGGTGAATTCGGGCTTAAATTACACAGCGGGCCAGCCTTGGCGCAACGCAGACCTGACGGCGCCTTTTACCTTTGCCATCAACAAAACCAGTGATGAGCTGGAGCAGGAACGTCAGGGAATTCAGGAAAAAACACCTCCCATTTTCCGGGTTGATTCCAGCGTGCCCATCACGGTTCAAACCAGAATCGATTCCATTTACCGCGATATGCACAGCGTGTTGGAATCTTATACCGACTGGCAATCTTCTAAACGGGAATCGGCTTCTTCTGCCTATGATGATAGCGTACTCTTTGCGCGCGAGCTAAACTCCAGCAGCTTAGACCTTACCGAAGCCTCTTGGAAAGAGTTGCTCGAAAGTTATGACCACGTGCAGCAGTCGCATCTTGCCCCCGGGCAGTTTATAGGAGTGAGCGTGAAGCAGCAGCTCGAATTCCTAATTGACCAGCTTATGGATCAGGGCATTATAAATCGGAATAAAAGCAGCCTTAACACCGGTAAAATTACCATCCGAAATACCTTAGAAAGTACAGAACAATCGGTAGATCTGGCCCGGGTACGAGATTTAAAAGAGGCCAATGAGTTTATGCAATTCCGGCTGAATCGGCTGTTTAGTGAACAGCATACACGCCTTGCTATGGAAATGTACAACAAAGTAATTATCCCAAACTACAAGTATAGTGTAGAAGATACACAAGCACGCCTTAAAGAAGCTCTTTCTACCATTTCTGAAACTAAAGGTGCCATAGCCCAAGGGCAGGTAATCATCCGCCGTGGAGATCTTGTAACTCCAGAACGTACCAATATTTTACAAAGCTTGGCAGAGACGAGATCCCAAAATGCCAGTCAAATTGAGAAATGGGTACGCTTTGCCGGGCAGGTCATCATTATCATTGCCATCACCTTTGTCTTCTTCATGTACATTTATTTGTATCGAAGAACCATTATTTCCAATAATGCCCTGTTCTTCCTTGTATTTCTGATCATGGGATTGGTATCGTTTGCATCCGGTATCATCAACTTTCTTGATATTGCTGATCCCTACATTATTCCCATTGCGATTGCTCCAATCGTACTTACCATTATTTTTGATTCTCGGATGGGCTTGTTTTCAGCCATTACACTCGCCAGTCTTTTAGGCCTGGTTAACGACAATAGCTTTCAATTTATGGTAGCTACCTTTACGGCCTGCAGCTTAGGGGTATTTTCGGTGCGTGATATTAAAGACCGCTCCCAATTTTTCTTCACCACTCCCGGTATTGTGCTTATTACCTATTTATTAGTAATTGGCTCCTTTAACGTAGCCACACTTAGTGGCTGGGATATATTCGCATCCGATGCCATGTATATTGCTATCAGCTCCGTATTTATTCTTTTTACCTATCCTATTATTCTATTATTTGAAAAGCTATTTGGCATCACAACCGACTTCACTCTCATTGAGCTGGGCGATACCAATCAGCCTTTACTTAAAGAGCTGATGAACAAAGCACCGGGCACTTTCCATCATAGCCTGCAAGTAGCCAACCTCTCGGAAGCTGCCGCTTCAGCCATCGGCGCCAACTCCCTGTTATGCCGCGTTGGTGCCCTTTATCATGATATTGGAAAAATGGTGAAGCCCGAATATTTTGTTGAGAACCAGAGCAAAGGAATCAACGAGCACGATAAATTGAAGCCCCAAATGAGCGCAATGGTTATAAAAGCGCATGTGAGTGAAGGAGTGAAAATGGCAGAGGAAGCAGATCTTCCACCCGTAATCATCGATTTTATTAAGACCCATCATGGAACATCGGTCATCCGCTATTTCTACGAAAAAGCAAAAGAAGATGAAGAACTAAAAAGCATGCTTCAGGAAGATCAATTCAGATACGAAGGCCCTCTTCCATCCACTAAAGAAACCGGGATTTTGCTACTGGCTGACGGAATTGAAGCGGCTTCCCGAGCCATGAAAAATCCCACCTACAGCAAGCTGGAAAACTTGGTAAACCGTATGGTAGATAACCGGGTTACGGAAGGCCAGCTTAGCCACTGTCCTCTTACTTTCCGCCATCTGCAGATTATAAAAGAAACGTTTATGAATATTTTGGTAGGTGTGTATCATAATCGTGTAGAATATCCGGAAGATAAAGAACGTGAAAAAGCAGAGGCAGAGGCCAAAGCCAAGGCTCAGAAAAAGCAGGAAAAGACAAAAGAAGCTGCCTCAGAAAACGGTACTGAAGAAACTAATAATGAAGAAGAAACCGACAAATAGCTGTGGCATTCAAGCAGGAACTGGATCTATATTTGCAGTTTGTAAAGCTTGAAAAAGGGCTGGCCAAAAACTCCGTTGTTTCCTATAAAAATGACCTTGAACGTTACTTTCAGTTTCTCACGTATGAAAAGAAAATGGGAGATTTGTCTGGCGTCACCCTTTCTCATATCGAAGATTTCTTAAATTTTTTGGTAGATGAAAAACTGCTTTCCGCCAGTTCTTTAGCGCGCAATATATCCAGTATTCGAGGCTTCCATGAATTTGCCGTGGTTGAAGGCCTTACCAAAGCCAATCCGGCTGAATTGGTTGAGCTTCCCAAAAAAGCATCCAAGCTCCCTGAAGTACTGAATCGGGATGAAGTTGAAGCCATCCTTTCAACTCCCGACCTAACCACCAATGCCGGAATTCGTGATCAAGCGATTCTTGAAACATTGTACGGAACCGGGATGCGCGTGAGTGAGCTCACGGGACTCGAACAAGATCGTCTTATTTTTGAAATTGGATTTATCCGCGTAATTGGAAAAGGAAATAAGGAGCGGCTGGTTCCAGTTGGTGAGATTGCGCAGGATGCTATTTCGCACTACACCGAGCACGTTCGTCCCCAGTTTTTTAATCCTGAGAAGGCTTTAAAAGCTAAAAATAAGGTGTTTCTAAGTATGCGAGGGAGTGCGCTTTCCAGGATGAGTATTTGGAATATCGTACAGAAAGCAGCAGAAAAAGCAGAGATTCAAAAAAACGTGTATCCCCATATTTTCCGGCACTCCTTTGCTACACATTTGCTGGAAGGCGGCGCCGATTTACGAGCCGTTCAAGAAATGCTCGGACATTCTTCCATTCTCACCACCGAAATTTACACCCATGTAGATCGTTCCTTCCTGCATCAGGTACATAAAGAATTCCACCCACGAGCTTGAGGTTTTTATTTGTTCCCAATTTGCTGAAATATTGCTTTAAATATATCAGGCTTTTATAAAGAATTATTCTTTACATATTTCGTTCAGCATTAAGCTTCTAATCTGTTATTTTATCCCTGAACCAAAATTATAGTTTTTATTTTATGCGATTAATCTTACTCCTTCTCTCTTTTGTTTTTGCTTCCCATTCTCTTTCGGGGCAAGTCCGCACCTCCAAAACGTATGAAAATGGAATGGTGGTCACGGCCGATAAGTATGCCTCCAAAATCGGCAAGCATATTCTTCAACAGGGCGGAAACGCTATTGATGCCGCTGTAGCCATTCAGTTTGCTTTAGCTATTACCATGCCAAGAGCCGGTAATATTGGAGGTGGTGGATTTATGGTGATCCGATTGGCAAATGGAGAAACGGCTGCCTTAGATTTCCGCGAAAAAGCGCCGGAAGCAGCCAGCCGAACGATGTATGTGCGAAACGGTGAGTTTAAATCTAATCTGAGCTGGGAAGGCATTTTGGCAGTAGGCGTTCCGGGAACTGTGGACGGAATGGTGAAAGCCAACGAACGCTATGGGAAATTGCCGCTGGACGTGGTCATTCGACCCGCTTTAAAATTGGCTCGTGAGGGATTTGCGCTCACCTATTCACAAGCGCATGATTTGAACAACCACAAGAAGACACTTAAAAAATATCAGTCTTCAGCTACATATTTCACTACAGGCGATACTACGCTTTTTAAAGATGGAGACTTATTTATTCAACAAGATTTGGCTGAAACCCTGGAACGCATTGCGCGATTTGGACGCGAAGGTTTTTACTCTGGTCCCGTGGCGGATGCCATCATACATGAAATGGAGCGTTCTGAGGGACTGATAGATTACCGCGATCTAAGAAATTATGAAAGCAAATGGCGCGATCCCGTGGAAGTGAATTTCCAAGATTATACCCTACATATTATGCCGCCGCCCAGTAGTGGAAGCGTGGCTATTGCTCAGATTCTTAACATGATAGATGATTACCCCTTGGCAGAAATGGGCCATAATTCAGCGGATTATGTGCATGTAGTAGCGGAAGCCATGCGCCGCGCTTTTGCCGATCGCTCCTTTTATCTCGGAGACCCGGATTATTGGGATGTTCCTATGGAAACCTTATTAAGTGAGAAGTACAACGATGAGCGTATGCAAAATTTCTCGCCCGATAAAATCACCCCTTCTTCCACACTTTCTCATGGCAAAATTGCCGGATATCATGAATCTACAGAAACCACGCATTTCTCTATTATTGATAAAGAGGGCAATGCCGTTGCGGTTACTACCACGCTCAATGGCTCGTTCGGTAGCCATGTTGCAGTAAGTGGGGCAGGATTTCTCTTAAATAATGAGATGGATGACTTTTCGGCGCAGCCTGGAGAGCCTAATGCATACGGCCTAATCGGGGCTGAAGCTAATGCTATTGAACCGGGAAAACGCATGTTGAGCAGCATGTCTCCAACTATTGTTACTAAAGATGGAAAGGTAAATATGGTACTGGGGGCAGCCGGAGGCCCAAGAATTATCACAGCAACACTACAAAGCTTTTTGAACCGGGCGGTTTTCGGGATGCAATCTCAACAAGCTACCGCAGTTCCTCGCTTTCATCATCAATGGATGCCGGATGTTTTGTTTATAGATGATTTTGGTTTAAGCCCAGATACAAAAGCTTTATTAGAGGCAAAAGGACATAAAATATTTGAACTCCCCGGCATAGCACGTGCCCATAATATTTTTGTTGATAAAGATGGAAGATATTCCAGCGGTGTAGATCCCCGGGGTGATGGCTACGCTTCCGGTTATTAGGTTACCTGATTTCCGCTATATTAACTGAATACGTTAATCATCCAACCATCCGTACCGTTATTTTCTATGGAACAATCCTACACCTCGATATCTTGGCAAGAAGATCACTTAGTAATTTTAGATCAAACTCAGCTTCCTCTTCGGGAAATTTATTCTGATGTAAATACCGTTGGACAAGTTTGGGATGCCATCAAAAAAATGAAAGTTCGTGGCGCTCCTGCTATCGCTATTGCGGGCGCGTATGGATTATATCTGGGCGTTCGCGAGCTGGATTCAAAAAACTTCACCAGTTTTAATATAGAACTCAATCGTTGGATCGAGTACCTCAAATCATCCCGACCAACGGCGGTAAATTTAAGCTGGGCACTGGAGCGCATCAACCAAACGGTGTACGCTAATAAAGAGAAGGAGCTGGATGAAATTAAAGACATCATGCTCAAAACCGCCAAAACCATCCACGATGAAGATAAGCGGGTGTGTAAAAAAATTGGAGAAACCGGAGAAGAATTAGTTGAAAAAGGATGGAATATCCTCACCCACTGCAACACGGGTGCACTTGCAACCGGCGCCTATGGAACTGCTTTTTCTGTGATTCTTCACGCCCATGATGCCGACAAGGATATTCATGTTTGGGTGGATGAAACGCGTCCGTTGCTGCAAGGAGCCCGATTAACCACTTGGGAACTGAAAAAAGCTGAGATTCCCTTCCATCTTATCACCGATTCTATGGCGGGTTCTTTGATGAGATCAGGCAAGGTAGATATGGTCATTGTTGGTGCCGATCGTGTAACAGCCAACGGCGATACCATCAATAAAATAGGAACGTATCCACTGGCCGTGCTGGCTAAAGAAAATGAGATTCCATTTTACGTGGCGCTTCCACTTTCCACTTTTGATCTTGAAACAGAAAGCGGAGATGAAATAGAGATTGAAGAGCGAGAGGAAGAAGAAGTCACCTTTTTAGCTAAAACCCAAATCACCCCAAAGAAAACCGCGGCCTATAATCCGGCTTTTGATGTAACCCCAAATCAATACATTACAGCATTTATTACCGAGAAAGGAATTATAGAGCCGGATTTTAAGAGTAACATCAAGAAACTTTTTACATAGTAATTTAGGAAATCGACACGGCTACTTTTTCCTGAATGGGGGAATCTTTCTGCTGTTCAACCTGCTCTACAATTTCCTCCTCATGGAATACAAATTCATCCTCTCGATGAATGTTCAGGGTAATTCCCACCGTACTTCCAACGATTGCACCACCTACCATCAACAAATAGAAATTAATATCCAGATAAAAGCTTAAGCCATAGCCGCATGCGACTCCGCACAATAAGCAAAAAATCCAAATGAGTATGCTTTTCATGTATTTAATATCCTTCCGTAACTAACCTTTTAATCCTTCCTAAACTGTAAATAAACCGTGAGCTAAATGAGCTCTCTAATCACATCCGCTTGAATTTGATTATGTGAGCCATGCCAAATAATCTCGCCATCTTTGAACACAAATAACTGGGGAGACTCATGTCGAACGTCCAACTTATCCGCGATGTACATTGAAAGTGGGCGCTGCCCAATCACATCCACCATAAAGAAATCGACCTGCTCTTTCTCTAACGAAGTGAGCGTTTCGATATTCTTTAGTGTAAAATAACTGGTTGCACAACGGCTGCTGTGCTTATACAAAACTTGTGGTTTCTCAGAAGATGCTGAAATCAAATGATCAACTTCTTCCTCTACCGATAGTTTCTGCCAATCCATTTTGGGTGATGACCCGCCTTCAGAGCCAAAGATATTGCCTAATTTGCCAAAAAAACTCATGTCCATTCTTCTTATTCGTACAAATATATCATGATTTTAACTCTTTTGTGTGATATAAACGTTGATTTACAATTATCTTACTTTTATCGAATCATTTTTTTATCATTATCATTAGATAAGTAGATTGTGATGATAGATTTACATCAACTAAAAAAAGGAAACCATGAATACACAAGTAAAAGCAAGCTGGCTTGGACATTCAGCATTCAAGCTGGAAAGTCAAAATGGTAAAATCATTTATGTGGATCCATTTTTGAAAGAGAATCCGACAACGCCGGAGGAGTTCAAAGAAGTAAAAGAGGCCGACTACATTCTTTTGACCCATGGCCACGAAGATCATGTTGGAGATACGGTTGAGATCGCAAAAAATACCGGCGCTACCGTTGTAGGAATATTGGAACTGATAGGAATACTTCAGGAAGAAGGGCTTCCGGAAGATCAGGCCATCGGCTTTAATAAAGGCGGAACGGTTCATTTTGATGACTTTTCGGTCACACTGGTTTCCGCTAATCACAGCTCTTCGTATAATGGGAAGTACGCTGGGGATCCTGGTGGACTCATCATTTCCTTTGAAGATGACATTTGCATCTACCATATGGGTGACACCAACATTTTTGCAGACCTTGAGCTTTATGGCGAACTTTATACTCCACATGTTGTATTGGCTCCCATTGGCGATCATTTCACTATGGGGCACGAAGAAGCCGCTTATGCCGTCGAAATGATAGGGTGTGAGATTGCCGTTCCTACCCACTATGGCACGTTTCCTCCACTGGTGGGCGATCCTGAAAAATTCAAAGAGATTCTGGAAGAAATGACTGATACTGAAGTTCTCATTCCAGAACTCGGGATTAATTTTCTGGCCTAAGCTTTCAATCTTCTTTTAGAAAAATCACATATCTGAAATACAGTGTGGGCTCTTTTATTTATTCCCTGTTTATTTGGATATATTTAAGTGCTGCCGATAAACAGCAAGGCAGTCCAAAACAAGCTTAGGTAATAAGAATTAAAATCGAATATGCAGGAAGGCAAAACGAACCTTTTTAAGATAGATAATCTTAAAGAAGCCGAAAAAAGGCATCAATTACTTGCTCAAATAGTATCCCAATCGGGAAGAAACACCAATCGACAGCTCAATCAAGCCCTAAAACTCACCACTGAATTATTAAACGTGGATTATGGCATAATCAGCCAGGTCGATGGAAATGATTATACAGTTTCACATCATTATTCTCGAAATGGCGATGCTGCGAGTGGAAAAGAATTTGACACCGAACGAACCTATTGCGCCATAACATTGGAGGAGAAAGAAGTAGTAGCTATAAACTATATGAAAGAAAGTTCATGGAGTAACCACCCTTGCTATGAGTTATTTCAGGTGGAATCGTACCTCGGAATTCCAATCATTGTGGATAAGGCTATTTATGGGACGCTAAACTTTACGAGTGTTGCACCAAAGAAAAATGGATTCACTTCCGCCGACAAGAATCTTATAAAGATATTGGGTAATTGGGTTGGCGATATTATTAAGAAGAAGAGAATAAAACAGGAACTTGAGGAGCAAAAAGAACTTTATCGGCTCATTTCTACCAATGCGGCCGATATGGTATGTCTTCATGATTTGGATGGAAGCTACCAATTTGTTTCCCCTTCCGTAAAAAACATATTAGGCTACGAACCCGATGAGCTTATTGGGTTAAACCCGAATGAGCTATTTCATCCCGATGATCAGGAACGAATACATTCTGAGTCTCACCAAAAAGCTTTACCCTTAGATAGTTTTCAATATCGAATACGAAAAAAGAATGGGGAATATATTTGGTTTGATACCGCTGCACAGCCCATAATGGATGAAAATGATAAAGTGGTTAAGGTGCAAACCACATCACGAGATATCACAAAAAGGAAAAAGCTGGAATTGCTCTTTTCTGATGCTCAACAAATTGCCCACATTGGTGGCTGGGAATATGACTTAGAAACCGAAAATTTAACCTGGACCGATGAGGTTTATCACATCCATGAACTTCCCCTTGGTACTCCCCTAAAAATTGAAGATGGGCTGAGTTTCTATCCCAAAAAGACGCGGGAATTGCTACAGAAACGATTGAATAGAGCCATAGAAAAAGGCGAGCCTTATGAGGAAGAACTGCCTTTTAAAACGGCAAAAGGTAATTCGCTATGGGTTCATATAAATGGAAAAGCAGAGTTCAGAAATGGAAAGGTTCAAAAGCTCATTGGCACTTTTCAGGATATCACTCAGCAAAAAGGAAACGAAGAAAAAATAGAGGCACAAAACGAGCAGCTGCAAACCCTCACTGAAACGCAGGACAAACTATATTCCATTATAGCTCACGATTTGAAAGGTGCTTTTTTCGGAATCACAGGCATGCTAAGTTTGATTAAAGAAGACTTACAGAATTACCCTGATCTGGATCAAATCATACTCCACCAAATTGAACTCGTTGAAACTTCTGCAATTAATGCACATCAATTATTTGAAAATCTCTTAGAGTGGACTCGTATTCAGTCTGCCGGAATGAACGTGAATTTCACGGAATTTGATCTGATTCTGGAAATGAAGAATGCTATTGGACTGCTTCGCTCCACCGCAGAGAATAAAAAAATAATCCTTAATACCGATTTCATTCCCGAACTCATGGTAAGCTACGATCAAACCATGATTTCAACCATCTTTCGGAACTTACTATCTAACGCCCTTAAATTTTCTAAAGAGCAGGGTAACATTGATATTACTATTTCCAAAATGGATGCCCATGTTAAGATTGCTATAAAAGATTATGGTATTGGAATGCCTGAATCGGTAAAAAATACGTTGTTTGATCATGCCTCTCGCCCCAAGAGAACAGGTACAAAAAATGAGAAAGGTACCGGTCTGGGTTTGCTGCTCACAAAAGAAATGGTAGATCTCCACAAGGGAACTATTCAGGTTGAAAGTGAGGAAGACGCCGGAACGGAATTCATAATTACTTTGCCGATTTAGTACTCTGAGAATTCCGGCCGGCCAATAGATATGAGGCTATAATTTACTATACATCCAGATCCTTGCCTCGCTAACAAGTTTGTGGGGATGACATTTTGGGTGGGGATGGTTTGGTTGCGGTGTGGAATTACAACGAGAAAGTAGGCGGTGAGTCAGGAACCCACCACACCGTCATTCCCGCGAAGGCGGGAATCTAATAGCCAACGAAAGCAAACCGGTAATTTAAAAGCAATCACTTCACAGACATCCAGATCCCTGCCTCGCC
>JBDNFJ010000173.1:0-2227 GCA_041689895.1 Gracilimonas sp.
ACCTAACCCCTTATCCCTAAAGCTTTACCTTGCTCTCTTGCCGAGGATCCAAATCATATAAAGACGACGCCGTAGCCTGAATTGTTTTATACCATTCGTTGCCAAACTTATCATTAATAGTATAGAAATCGGCGAAGTCCGGCTTACGGATCTGCATTTTCCATTCTTGCGTTTTAGACTTAAAGATAGGCTCCACGTGCAGCAGCTCATGATACAGCATCATTTCTTTGGTATCATTATCCAGCATATCCCACAATTCGCCCGAGATCTCAATCAGATAGTCATTCCCCGAATAATGCTTTACCTCTCGGGTGGCCTTCATACATTTTGCCGCTCGCTGCTTCGATAAATTCGGATATACCAAGAAATAGCCAATTTCGGCGGGACCGAATTCCATCTTATTTTTCTCAATTACTGTTTTAGCTATGGCTTCCACTTCCGGCGATTCCATCAGTTGCTTGGTAGTGTGAACGGTGGATTCCGGCTGTAATAAATCGTTGTCGGGCATTAGATAATTTTTTTAGATTAAAATATTTGAATAGTCAGTTAATACCTATCAGTGCAAGAACCAATACGAAACGCTCAATTTATTTACAAATTCCTAAGAGATGCTATCAACCGAGCGTTAGTTATAAAGAATGTTTACGACTTAGGTATTTTCACCGAAGTAGCTACAATGGAATATTCTTTTTGAACGCCTTTAATAGTAGCAGGATCTTCCCCCGCATCTTCAGCATAATGTTGGGCTTGTTCCTTCGAAAGCTCCTTCACTTCAAAAGTCCCTACTAAGGTCACTTTTTTGTCTTTAGAATCGGTAGGAATAAAAAAGCCATAATCCTTAAAAGTAATTCTGGCGGAATATTCGCCCTCATTAGCTACAAAAAAGCAGCCTTTCTTTTGGCAAACCTGAGCTACATCCGTTTCCAGTGTTACTTCTTTTCCGGAAAGTTCAGCAGCATTCGTTACAAGACTCGCAAGTGAAACGGGTGATTCCCAAGCTTGTACTTCCGCGCCAAATACTTCATAAGTATCAGTGATTTGAACAGGATCAGAAAGTCGTATTACTTCCGCTTCCTGAGCATATAAAAAGGTAGTAGATAACATTAAAGCAAAAGTAAGTATCAGATTTTTCATAGAAATAAGGGTTGATTTGTGAAAGGCCAAACATACAAATATTAGCATCAATTATGCACCCTGCTTCGAAGTAATTCTTATTCTTTTCTCAGCCTAACCAAGCTTAACCACGAACACCTTCCGCGATTTTTAGCAAGCTAAAAACGGCACCTTCCTCAAGGAAGGACTTTTCCTTGCTTGTTTAGAGTATTGAGCCTATTTATACAACTGTTTTTACTCAAATATAGGAAAGTCTCTTCTTGAGGAGAGATCAAGTCATTCAATTGTTCTTGAATGACTTGCGAGAGGTGTTGGTGGAAATTACGCTCCTTGCTCCACTCCCATCGTTCGGCCGGACGGAAGCCGGCAGACCGATTCAACACCCACTTGAACCACCCATGTACCCATCCGCTGGCTCAACGCCATTCGATGGATAAGTGAACTCGTAGCTTTTTTGTAGGACTGTTTGCCTACTGAGTCTTCTCTCACCACGAACACCTTCCGCGATTTTCGGCGAGCCGAAAACGGCACCTTCCTCAAGGAAGGACTTTTTCCTTGCTTGTTCTAAGTTTTAAGTCTGCTTTAATGTCTCTTTTAATTTCCTAATAGGAAGTCTCTCCTTGAGGAGAGCCCAAGTCATTCAGTTGTTCCTGAATGACTTGCGAGAGGTGTTTTCACGCCACTAACCCCGTCATGCCGCACAAGTGTAGCGAAGCAAAACGCTGATGCGGTATCCCCTTGAATAAAGCAACCAGCGCTAAAAAGGGAGACCCCGCATCAAGTGCGAGCTGACGGGTGGTTTTGAGGTTTAATTAAGCAAATCCTTTAATCCTACGCCATTTCCGACCTCTTCTGCCTGCTTGCCGGCAGAGGCAAGCCTTCCCCTTGCCAAGGAGAAGGACGAGTTATTCTACAAACGAAGTAATTCAGACTCAGTATTAATGTATTACCACGGAAAAGTCTCTCCTGAAGAGAGATCAAGTCATTCAGTTGTTCCTGAATGACTTGCGAGAGGTGTTGGTCGCAAATTACGCTCCTTGCTCCTTCCCCATCGTTCGGCCGGGCGGAAGCCGGCAGACCGATTTACCACTTGCTTGAACCACACAAACTACTA
>JBDNFJ010000174.1:0-2564 GCA_041689895.1 Gracilimonas sp.
AATGCAGCTCCCGGTAAACTAATTCCGGTTGCATTCGGTACCGATAATAACTGGCAGGGAGGCTTTTCGGTTTCTCAAACCTTATTCAGCGGTCAGGCTTTTGTAGGTATTAGCAGCTCTGAATTATATAAAGCAGCACAAGCTGAAAGCATGCGTGCCACGGCGCAGGGTATCGTTACAAAAACCCGCATCACCTATTATCAAGCTTTGGTGGCTAAAGAACAGCTTCGATTGATACAGACTCAAATTGATCGAGTGAAACTAAATCTCAAAGATACCCGTGCACTGCTCGAACAGGGTTTTACGGACGAATATGCCGTGCTCCAGTTGGAAGTCCAGCTCAGTAACCTCAAGCCACAGTTGACTAAAATTAAGTTTGGCATCCAAAATGCATTACAGGAATTGTTGGATGTAATGGGACTTCCGGTACAGCTTTCCATTGGTATAAAAGGAGACCTAAGCAAGCTTGATATTCAAAATGAAACCAATGTATCAGCAGAAAATAAAGAGCTCCAACTCATAGATGGACTCACCCCTCTGGTGTTGGAAGAAGATTCCATTGCATTAAAAAAAGCCAAAGACTTACGAGGCGATCTGAGAATACTGGATATTCAAAGACAGCTTTTTGGGAAGAAGTTAAAGGCAGAGAAAAGTGCCTACTTGCCCAATATTGTAGCCTCCTATAATTTAAACTGGATGGCTTCTCAACCCGGAACGCCCGTATTTTTTGGAACAGAAGAAAACCGAGCGCGTTCCCAAACGCTTACGTTAGGCGTTCAGCTCCCTATATTTCAGGGCTTTAGACGAGATGTTGCGGTTCAACAAGCCAAAATTCAGGTTAAAGATACCGAGCTGCAATTAGACCAAGCAAAGCAAACGGCCAACAAAGAGATTTTTACTGCAAAACAAGGCGTTCGTGAAGCATTGCAAACCAGCGATGCTTTAAAGATGGCGCTTAAACAATCGAAACTTGGGTACGAGCGTGCAAAAATCCGCTATCAAAATGGATTGGGATCTCAACAAGAAGTAACCGATGCCGACTTACAGTTGCGACAAGCAGAGATTAATTATGCCCAAATGGTCTCAGGATATTTATCGGCAAAAGCTCAGTATGACCAAGCGATCGGGCAGGTTCCTTTTGTGGAACAAGACATTCAGGACATCAAAGAAAATATTGAACTCAAATAACATGAAACTAACACAAATGAAATCTCAAATCTCATTACTTGCGCTTTTTCTACTGGTTACCGCTTGCGGGAATAACGGTACCGACGATAGTAGTGCAAATGGTACACCTAAAAATATAGCTTCAGTTTATGTGCAAGAACTACAGCCTGCTAATTTTAACCATTACCTAACTATTCAGGGAAATGTAGAATCTGATAAAACCATAATGGTTACTCCAAAAACTACGGCCAATGTAGAGAAAATTATGGTGCGAGCGGGAGATCGTGTTAAAAAAGGAGCTGTACTTGCTAAATTGGACGGCGAGATTACACGGAGCCAGATCCAACAGGTTAAGACACAACTTGAACTGGCTAAAACCTTGTACGAACGGCAGAAAAACCTGAGGGATAAAAACATCGGTTCAGAAGTCCAGTTTCTTCAGACAAAAACACAATATGAGTCCACCCAGAACCAACTGGCAACGCTGAACGAACAGTATGAGAATTATACCATTCGTGCGGCTATTTCAGGTACCGTAAACATGGTAGATCTCAAAGTTGGGGAAAGTGTAGGCCCGGGCACGCCGGTTTTTCAGCTGGCTAACTCTGATGCCTTAAAAGTTACGGCAGCTATTTCGGAGGCCTATATTAGTCGTGTAGATGAAGGTGACAGCGTGGAAGTGATTTTCCCCAGCCTGAACGAATCAATTCAGAAACAATTAGATGTGGTAAGCAAGGTGATTAACCCTTCTAACCGCACCTTTGCCGTCGAAATTTATATCCGAAATAAGAATGGAAATATTCGCCCAAACATGATGGCTAGAGTGAAAATCAACGACATCACGCTTAAAAACGAGATGGTTGTTCCAGTAAATGTGGTACAAAGAGCGAATAATATAGACTATGTTTTTATAGCTGAGCAAAAAGAAAATGGCTGGGTAGCTACTTCCAAAGAAGTAGTTACTTCGTATAGTTACAACAATGACATGGTGATTAGCCAAGGGTTACAGCCTGGAGAGCTATTGATTACAGCTGGCTATGGCGATCTATCCGACGGCCAGCTTATTTCCATTCAGGAAGAAAATTAATTGAACAGAACGAGAACAAGTAAATGAATTTCAAAGAATTTAAGATTTCAAGTCTGGCAATCAATAACAGCACCACCGTATATTTGCTTACGGTATTGATTACCCTGATCGGTGTTTTTTCTTACGTTACGCTCCCCAAAGAGAGTTTTCCGGAAGTTGAGATCCCTATTTTTAGCGTAGTTACTATTTACGCAGGAGCCTCCCCTGCCGACATCGAAAACGTTATAACCCGGCCTATTGAACAGGAATTGAAAGGGATTGACGGCATCGACAAAATCAGCAGCGTGTCGAAGCAGGCAACTTCTATTAT
>JBDNFJ010000175.1:0-1394 GCA_041689895.1 Gracilimonas sp.
GGTGAGATTATAAAAGCACCGTAAGTAATAGTAAAAAACAACTCTCCATCTACAAAAAAGAGGCATCAAAATCGTTATTTTGCAGTGCTTTTTAAAAGCATTAAATAATACATTTAAATTCACTTTTCATGTATTTATCAGGAAAAAAAGGAAAGAAAAATGCCCGATAAAAACCGATTGGAATTGTTTAGAGAAAAACGAAGCGAACAAAATGAAAAAGTGATGGATTTGGATCACTTGGGTATTAAGCGCTTCTTCAATTTGGATACTAATACCTACAGAGATGGAGCGCTACCTTCCCGAACTAAAGAGTTGCTGGGGCTGGTGGCCTCGGCCGTTTTACGCTGTAACGACTGTATAGACTATCATCTGGAACAATGCGCTAAAACCGGCTCAACAAAAACAGAAATTATTGATGCCTTGAATGTAGCATTGATTGTAGGCGGAAGTATCGTAATTCCACATCTGCGACACGCCGTAGATACGCTGGATTTTCTGGAAGCAGAAGGTACCTTACCCACCGATTAATCTTTCAGATAATCCACAGGATCAGGGTGAAGAAAAGTAAGCTCCAATGCTTTGTTTAGCTTTTGGGAAGAAACAGACTTACCGTCAGCTCCTCCTTTTTGGAAGGTGGGTTTTTTCATTTTGAGTCGGTCGGCAATAAGAGTATAAATTTCTGCCCGAGTGGGATGGCAATTACTGCAAACGTTAAAGATTTCGCCTGAGGTATTTTCATCTATAATTTTTTGTGTAACCTGAATCACATCATCGCGATGCACCAGATTAACGGGAGCTTCACCGTCTGCAATATTTTTTCTCCCAGCCATGTATCTGGCAGGATGGCGGTCTTCACCATATAAACCACACAG
Source organism: Gracilimonas sp. (assembly GCA_041689895.1). Lineage (GTDB taxonomy): Bacteria > Bacteroidota > Rhodothermia > Balneolales > Balneolaceae > Gracilimonas. The sequence goes on from JBDNFJ010000175.1 coordinate 873, forward strand.
GCGCAAAATGACGGCACGAGGTGTTTTATGTAGCAACTCACCTTCTGCGGCAAGCATTGGGTTTTTACTCGATATTTTGGGTATGGCATCCGACTCCTTGACTTCATTCGATGCGTTTCCGTAAGCTGATGTGGAACTATACATAATCACTTGCACGTTCCTTTCAGCCAGAACCTTAGAAAGTTGCCGGATAGCCCGTGGGTAATCATCCCGTTGAGGACCACGTCCCGGTGAAATGGAGATGATAACGGCATCGGTTAAAGGAATGCGAATGTCGGAAAGTTTAGCGGCGGGAAGCTCTAATTTAACCGGTTTAATGCCCAGTTCGCTGAGGGTAGAAAAGTTAGCCGAAGAGCGGGTAGTGCCATATACATTGAAATCATTTTTGATCAATTGCTGGCCTAATTTTTTACCCACCCAGCCGCAGCCAATAATGAGCACAGAACGATTTTTATCAGAGTTCATACTATCTTCACAAATTAGGGGTTTATTGCTTGGTTAAAGCGCAAACATAGACTAAAA